>QYPH01000032.1 GCA_007279905.1 Actinomycetota bacterium
AGTGGCCAAATTGGTTCAAACGATATTTTTACACGTGGTGCAAGTGGGGGCGAGATGGGCGACTCCCTTGCCGTTGTTGCGCTCGGCGGTGGCTCCATCAACACCGCCACCGAGCCAACTGCGCCACAAAGTGTTGTTGCGGTTGCAGGCGACACGCAAGCAACAGCGTCGTGGGCTTCGCCCTCGAGCAACGGTGGGTTGGCGGTAAGTGACTACGTAGTTGAATATTCGGTGTCGGGCTCTACTACATGGTTGGTGTTTAACGATGGCGTGTCTACTTCGCTCAGTGCAACGGTTACAGGACTTGTTAATGACACGACCTATTCGTTTCGAGTCAGCGCACTCAATGCAGTTAACACGGGCGCAACAGCTCTGGCATCGACTTCGGTTACGCCGGTGACTACTACTACGACGACTACTACTACTACAACAACAACAACGGTTGCACCGACAACTACAACGGTTGCACCGACAACTACAACTATTCCAATTACTACGACTACAACGGTTGCACCGACAACTACAACTGTTCCGACTACAACGACTACATCCAGTTCGGTTGTCCCTCAAGTACTCATTGCGCGCATAATTCCGACGATCGTTGTGCAACCATTTGCCCTCAATGTCTCGGCACTGAGTGCGCTGCAACTCGAGCGGCTCGATCGCTACTCAAAGAATCTCAAGCGCGGCGATGTGGTTACGTGCACGTCGTATTCGCCCAACAATCTTCACGGCACGGTGAGTCGGCTCACTGTGCAACGAGCACGAAGTGTGTGTAAATACCTGTCGGTCAAGGTCGTTGGCCTCAAGGTTGAGGTGGTCTCGGCCATTGCACCGCTGACGTTTGTGCAAAGTTCGGCTACTGACGCAAGTCCACACTGGCAAAGCCTCAATCTGCTCAGGCGAGTAGTAGTCGAGGCCCGTCCAGGCACATAATCACCGCTTGTGCAGCTCTTAAAGCACTAAAAGCACTAAAAAGATTTAGATCGGTTGCCGAACGGCATTTGTGCTGACACACTGAATGTTGTGTTCACTACAAAGGCAATTGCCATCCTCGATACAAAAGTCGTAGTAGTAATTAGTTAGGCGCACCGGCTTTCGCCGCGTGTGCCCAAGCCTCCCACAAGGGAGGCTTTTTTATTCCCCAAAAACAATCCAAAAACAAAGTCAACAACAGCACTAACAACGGAGAAACAGATGACATCCAAGCAAACGAAAGCAGGAAAGCTCGGTGAGCAGATCACTGGCGCAGAAGCACTGATTCGCGGCCTCGAGATGGAAAACGTAGATGTGATGTTCGGTCTGCCAGGTGGTTGCATCTTGCCGGCGTACGACCCGTTGCTCAAGTCATCTATCCGTCACATCTTGGTGCGTCACGAGCAAGGTGCTGGTCACATGGCCGAAGGTTATGCGCACGTCACCGGCCGCCCAGGCGTTGCCATGGTGACGAGTGGTCCTGCAGCTACCAACATGGTCACGCCGTTGTGCGACGCGTTCATGGACTCGATTCCGATGGTTGCAATCACCGGTCAAGTTTCTACATCTGCAATCGGTACCGATGCGTTTCAAGAGTGCGACACCGTTGGTATTACGCGCAGCATCACTAAGCACAACGAACTAGTTATGAGTGCAGAGGATTTGCCGATGGCAATTCGTCAGGCATTTCACATCGCAACTACCGGTCGTCCGGGCCCAGTGCTCATCGACGTTCCAAAAGATGTGTTGCAAAACACAATGAGTTGGAATTGGCCAACCGATGATGAAGTTGCCGACAGCCTTCCTGGTTACAAACCAAACACCAAGGGTCACACACGCATGATTAAAGAAGCTGCGCAATTGATTTTGCGTAGCGAGCGACCAGTGCTCTATGTCGGTGGTGGTGTTCTGAGGGCACGCGCTGCCGATGCATTGCGTGCACTTGCCGAACTCACACAGATACCTGTTGTCACCACGCTGATGGCACGTGGCGCGTTTCCAGACGATCACCCGTTGTGCTTGGGCATGCCTGGCATGCACGGCACTGCAACTGCGGTTACCGCAATGCAAAAAAGCGACTTGTTGATCGCGCTCGGCGCACGCTTTGACGACCGTGTTACCGGAAAAGTCAATGGCTTTGCCCCAGATGCAAAGATCATTCACGTCGATATCGACCCAGCAGAGCAGGGCAAAGTACGCAAGCCAGATGTTCCAATCGTTGGCGACTGTCGCTTGGTCATCGAAGAGATGGTCAAGGCAATTCAAGAGTTGCTGCAGGGTGGTACGCCACAAGCCGATCTCAACCCATGGCGCAGTCGTGTCAGCGGTTGGCGAGAGCAGTTTCCACTGACCTACGAACAAAGTGAGCCGGGTGGCGCACTCAAGCCACAATTTTGTTTAGAAAAATTGCGCGATGCAGCACCAGAAGGCACGATCTTGGTTTCTGGTGTTGGTCAGCACCAAATGTGGTCGAGCCAATACTGGCGTTTTAACGAGCCGTACACATGGGTCAACTCGGGTGGCTTGGGCACGATGGGCTTCTCGGTTCCTGCTGCAATCGGCGCAAAAGTTGGTCGTCCAGACAAAACCGTTTGGGCTATCGACGGCGACGGATGTTTCCAGATGACCGCGCAAGAGTTGGTCACTGCATCAATCGAAAAAATTCCGGTCAAGATCGGCATTCTCAACAACTCGTACCTCGGCATGGTTCGCCAGTGGCAAGAGATGTTCTACGACGAGCGCTACTCAGAAGTGGCTTTGTCGCCAGATACTCCAAACTTTGTCAAGTGGGCAGAGGCCATGGGTTGCGTTGGCATTCGTGTCGACGATCCATCCGAGGTCGAAGCAGCAATCGACAAAGCAAACTCAATCAACGATCGCCCTGTTGTTGTCGACTTCCGCGTTGATGCAAGAGAAATTGTGTATCCGATGATTGCACCGGGCACGACCAACGACGCCATCATGTTGCCACCTTCACAAAGCCCACGAAAGGAGTTCCTCAAATGAGCGGCTCAAATCCATACGGCAGTGCACCGACGCATCACATGTTGTCGGTGCTTGTGCAAAACCGACCAGGCGTGCTCGCGCGCGTTGCATCGTTATTTGCACGTCGCGGTTACAACATCTTTTCGTTGGCCGTTGCGCCAACCGAACAAGCTGAGTACAGCCGCATCACCATCGTGGTCGATGTTGACTCGGCACCTCTCGAGCAGATCGTCAAGCAGTTGTTCAAACTCATTGACGTGGTGCGCATTTCGGAACTTGACCCACGCAAGTCGGTCGAACGCGAGCTCATGGTCGCCACCATCAAGGCAAGTGCGTCCGAGCGTGGCGAAATCGTCGAATTGGTCAATATATTTGAGGGGCGAATTCTTTCGGTTGGGGCAGACGCGGTTATCGTTTCTCTCGACGGAAGTCCTGAAAAATTAGACGATTTCACAGAATTGTTGCGACAATATGGGATTACAGAATCGCAGCGCACAGGTCGCGTTGCACTTCCAAAACTCGATACAGCAACTAAAGCATCAAAAGCACTGAACACACAAGGAAAGGCAAACTAATGGCCGCAAATATTTATTACGAGAAAGATGCCGATCCGGCAATTATCCGTGCAAAGAAAGTGGCCATCGTTGGTTACGGCTCACAAGGTCACGCACATGCACTCAACCTCAAAGAGTCGGGTGTTGATGTAGTTGTTGGTTTGCGCGACGGTTCGTCGTCAAAGGCCAAAGCCGAAGGCGCTGGCTTGCGCGTGATGTCGATTGCCGACGCCACAAAGTACGCCGACGTGATCATGATTCTTGCTCCAGACACCGAGCAAAAGAAGATTTACGAAGAGAGCATTGCACCAAACCTCACAGAGGGCAAGGCAATTGCATTTGCTCACGGTTTCAACATTCGTTTCAATCGCATCCAAGCACCCAAGGGTGTCGACGTGATCATGATTGCTCCAAAGGGCCCAGGCCACTTGGTGCGTCGCACATACACCGAAGGCGGCGGCGTTCCAGCACTGATCGCTGTTGAGCAAGATGCATCGGGCCAAGCAAAAGCCATTGCGTTGTCGTATGCCGAAGCAATTGGTGGCGCACGCGCAGGCGTTCTTGAAACCACATTTACTGAAGAGACCGAGACCGACTTGTTCGGTGAGCAAGTCGTGCTCTGTGGCGGACTCACTTCGCTGGTGCAAGCAGGTTTCGAAACACTCGTCGAGGCTGGCTATCAGCCAGAGATGGCGTATTTCGAGTGCTTGCACGAAGTGAAGTTGATCGTTGACTTGATGTACGAAGAGGGAATCGCCGGTATGCGTTACTCCATCTCCGACACTGCTGAGTACGGAGACGTCTCACGCGGACCACGCATCATCAATGCCGAAACTAAAGCAGAGATGAAGAAGATTCTTGGCGAGATTCAGTCTGGCAAGTTTGCCGAAGAGTGGATCGCTGAGAGCGACGGTGGCCGCAAGCGTTTTGCCGAGTTGCAAAATGCTGGTCGCAATCATCCGATCGAAAAGGTTGGTGCTCAGTTGCGCTCAATGATGCCGTGGATCTCCAAGGGCAAGAAGAAAGTCTCCGAGATTTCTGGAGGCTGAAAAGCCCTATTAAGCGCTAAAAAGCCTAAATTTATTAGCTTGTAGATTCCCGAGTTGTTTGGTCAACAATTGCCCTCTAGGGTGCTTGCATGACAAACAACTGGGGATTCGAAACACGTCAAATTCACGCCGGCCAAGTAGCCGACCCGACTACAGGTGCGCGTGCCGTACCGGTGTATCGCACCACGAGTTATGTGTTTCGCGATGCACAACACGCACAAAACTTATTTGCGCTTGCCGAGATCGGCAACATCTATACGCGCATCATGAACCCAACACAAGGTGTGCTCGAAGCGCGCTTGGCATCGCTTGAAGGCGGCACTGCAACTGCAGTTGGTTTGCCGGGTGCGCTCGCAGTGAGCTCTGGCCAGTCTGCAGAGTTGCTTGCAATTCTCACCATCGCCGAGGCAGGCTCGCACATCGTTGCATCGCCAAGTTTGTACGGCGGCACCTACAACTTGTTTCACTACACGTTGCCAAAATTCGGCATCAACGTCACGTTCGTTGAAGACCCAGACAATCTCGATCAGTGGAAAGCAGCAGTACAGCCGAACACCAAGTTGTTCTACGGTGAAGTATTGGCCAACCCACGCAACAACATTCTTGACATTGAGGGCATCAGCAAAGTTGCTCATGCAGCAGGCGTGCCACTCATCGTCGACAACACTGTTCCTACGCCGTACCTCATTCGTCCAATCGAGTGGGGCGCAGACATCGTCGTGCATTCACTCACCAAGTTCATCGGCGGTCACGGCACATCTATCGGTGGAGCAATCATCGACGGTGGCAAGTTTGACTTCGGTCAAAACGACAAGTTTCCAAACTTCACCGAACCAGATCCGTCGTACCACGGCCTTGCATA
>QYPH01000071.1 GCA_007279905.1 Actinomycetota bacterium
GATGCATATGGCTGAATTTTGTACGTTTCTGGATTAGTGAATTCCGAATCCAGCATCTTGTACATCAACGCCACAATTCGTTCAAGCCCAACCACTTGCGAAAGTTTTGCGTACGCACAGTTGATCGACAATGCGGTCATGATGCGCAGCGGCGCAACTTCGTGACTCACACCCTTCGAAATATAAAATGGTTCTTCGGGCTTGCCTGGGTTTGGCAACGTACATGGAAGCGTTCCATCTATTACGTCGTCTGGAAGTATTCCGGCCTGTAAAGCCGCCGACAAAATAAACATCTTGACGCTCGACCCAGTCTGACGCCGGCGTAGCGCAAGGTTGATCTCGTTGCCGACCGGAACAAAGCCCGTGCCACCAACCATCGCGCGCACTCCCCCTGTTGCATTGTCGATTGACACGACAGCCGCTTGAATACCAGTCTTGTTTTCGGGAAGTTGTGCGGCAGCTGCAGCTTCGGCAGCAATTTGGTCTTTCTTGTTCAAGGTTGTGTAGATCTTGAGACCACCGCGAAAGAGTTTGTTATAGCGATCTTGATATGTAGCACCCAACACTGTCGAACGATTGAGCAAATAATCCTTCACTTCTTCAGTGAAGTACGAGCGATTGACATCTTGCTGCGGAATGGTGCTGACCTGTTCTGGTATCACACACTCTGCATCTTTGAGTGTCCTGATTTTTGGTTTCTCCCAACCAACACAAGTTGCCGTGGCTACTTCAGGGGTAATGAGACCGACATCGACTAATCGTGCAAGCACGATCTTGTAGCGCGTGCGCGATGCATCCGGTCGCCTAATTGGGTCATAACTTGATGGGGCTTGAATCAGCCCTGCCAGAAATGCACCTTGGGTAACGGTCAGCGCCGAAACCGGAGCACCGAAATAGACCTCGGCGGCGGCTTGCAAGCCATAGGCATTGTTGCCAAAAAATACTGTGTTTAAGTAGCGCTCTAGAATAAGTTTTTTCGGCACTTGCTTTTCCAGCATCACGGCATATCGAGACTGCAACACCTTGTATCGACCGTCTCTATCAAGACCAGCAAGAAAGTCATTCTTCACGACCTGCTGGGTGATGGTTGAAGCGCCCTGACGAGTCGACCCCTGCGTATTGGCCAATGTGGCGCGCACGACAGCTCGCAGGTTGACACCATCGTGGCTATAAAAAACCGCATCTTCAACGGCCAAGATCGATGCAATCACGTCTACCGGCACGCTGTCTACAGGCGTCTTTTGCGTGTTTTCTTTTTGAAACACACCGATCTGTTCGCCAGAAACATCAAACAGCACGCTGCGTTGCGACAATCCCGCAAAGCCAGGCAGTTGCACCGGTATTTGGCTGTGCGCGTTGAGCACTCCCCACACTTGCGGGGCCATTGCAGTAACCAAGGCAGTAATGCTTAAGGCACCTGCCAACATCACGATGAGGAGGCGCTGGATCGTCCTGAGTTGGGGATTCACGGCACCTCCCACGATACTCTTTGCCCGTGACTTCTTCCCGACAGTTCCCCATTAAGCCTTTCCGTTTCGGCGTTCAGGCGTCATCTCAACCAGATCGCAAGTCGTGGATCGATCTTGCAAAGCGCACTGAGGCAGCAGGATTCGACGTGTTGACCATGCCTGATCACTTCACTGATCAACTCGCGCCAGTACCCGCACTCATGAGCGTCGCTGATGCAACAACCAAACTTCGTGTTGGCGCTCTTGTGTGGGACAACGATTACAAACATCCAGTTGTCTTGGCCAAAGAACTCGCAACAATGGACTTGTTGTCTGATGGACGACTCGAACTTGGCATCGGTGCGGGCTGGATGATCAGTGACTACGAGCAATCGGGCATTCCCTACGAGCGCGCAGGCTTGCGCATTGATCGCATGATCGAAGGCATCGACGTGATGAAGGGTTGCTTCGCGCAAGGCGCATTTTCTTACGCTGGCAAGCACTACACCATTACTAACTACGACGGACTTCCAAAACCATTACAAGCACCTTGCCCACCAATTCTTATCGGTGGCGGTGGCAAGCGTGTGCTGACCTATGCAGCACAAGTTGCGGACATCATTGGCATCAATGCAACCATGAGCGCAGGCGCAGTCGGACCTGAAGCAATTTCAACAATGACCGCCGAGGCCGTTGATGGAAAAGTCGACATCATTCGCGAAACTGCGGGCGATCGCTTCAATCATGTCGAGATGAATATTCGTGCATTTCTGGTCAACATCACCGATGATGCAGCCGGCGCAATCTCGCGACTCGCTGCTGGCATGGGTGTCGAAGAATCAATGGTTGCCGAAACACCGTTTGCCCTCATGGGGCCTCCTTCGAAACTGATTGAAGACCTCATTGCTCGTCGTGAGCGCTGGGGTTTTTCGTATGTCATCGTTGGTGGCGAAGATGTCGAAAAGTTTGCGCCAGTAGTTGCTGCACTCTCTGGCAAATAATTGCCAGCACCGATCTAGCGAGCTATTTCGTTGTCGTCTGGCGTGATGCCATTTGGCGGCAGACGCTCGCCTCGTGCCAGCGGAAAATATTTGTGATGCCAACTGCCCGTGACTTCATAAATCGCAGTTCCCTTTGTGCCATCAGAAGTTGTCACCACCATTTCGTTTAGGCCGCCGCCAAGTGCAGCACCTGTGCGATTGGTGATGTCCGAATATCGCTGGGCCCATTTCCCTTGTGCAGTAACAGCAATTTTTCGACCACCCTGCAATGTGAAGTGCACTACGCCACCAAGTCCGCGCACGTTTTCGCCAAAGCGGTCGTACGACGTTTCGTTACCGTTCTCGTCTTGCCACTGCAAGTCGTGCTCAAACCCGATAACAGGAATCGGGTCGCTGCCATCAGACGGCGCAAAGCATCCGTCGGTGTACACACGAGCGCCATTTGGGTACTCCCAATTCCAAACACCGAGCATGCCTTCTGGAAGTTGAATCGCCAGCCACATCCACATCGGGCATCTGCCGTGCGCACGAATACCCCATGAGTGGTCACGTTGTCCCCACCAGTTTTCAACCTTGTGTGTCTGACCTTTAAATGTGTACGTACCGTTATATGTGCCGCTCTGAAACATGTGCGACTGATCCCACACAACTTCGTGTCCTGCTTTCATCGTGCCGCGGCGCAACTGATATGGCTGGGTGCGGGCAGTAAACGTGACGTCGAGCGTGGCGGATGTTGCGGGCGACTCAACAACTTGCAGTCGCACCTTCTTCAGTGGCTCAATAATGTCAATCGTGACGCCACCAACCTTAAATATGTCTTGGTCGCCGTCCACGGTTCGCACATGCTTGGTGATCAGCGGGTTTCCACCCACCCGACCCAGTTGCAGCGAGTCCATCTCGCCCCGAGCAGGAAAATGGGCAAGAGTTGAAATCACCACATCGCCTGGTCCATCGGGTCGCTGCATCACAAAAAAGAGGCTTTCGCGCCATTCATGGTGATACATCACTGTGTTTGGAAACGGCTCCGGAATCTGGTGCGCAAAGCGCTCATCGAGCGGTGTAAATCTGCTCATGACAGGAAACTCGAGGCATCAAGTTGCAAAATTTGTTGACCGTGCCGATTAGCCATTGCCATAAACATTTCGTCTCCCCGTTCGGTCTGTTGCACCAACATTGAAGCAACTATTGCCATCACAAATCCTCCAAACGAAAATAGCCGATATTGGCGCCAGGCTTCCTCTTTCGACAATTCAATTCCATATCCATTAATTACCGACACATACTCATTGACCACATCTCGCTCATGGTCTTGACGTAACTCTGGCAACAATGCCGAACCCACAAAATACGAGAGGTCGCTCACTGCGACACCAGTGCAGGCAGTTTGCCAATCCAAAATGGCAACACCGCGACGACCTTCCCATTGGCCAAACAGTAAATTGTCTAAACGAAAATCGCGGTGCACCACGGTGTTGGGCTCGGGTTGTGCTGCAAAATACGTAGGAAACATGTCGACAAACTGCTGACCAACTCGCACAACCTCTTCGTTGAGGCGACCCTCAAATCGTTGACAAAAAGCTGGATACACACCTTGCAAAAGTCGTGATGTGATCTCGACCGAATCTGCACTGTTGCGATTCAGCCATTCTGTATTCTTGAGCATCGGGCTCCCCCACATCGAACCATGCAGTTTTGCCATCTCCGTCACTGCAAGCATCGCATCGTCAACTGTGCAACCACCCAGTTGGTCTCCCTGCTTGGCAGGAGCCATATCTTCCAGCAACAATAAAAACTCATCGTCGTGCGCCGAATATTCGACGTGATAACAATCAGGAATTCTTGCGTCGATCGCCGAACGAATTTCCGAGTAGAAACCAGTTTCCACTTCGTAACAGCGACTGAGACGAGAAGCAGCACGGCTTGCAGCGTTTGCTCGTGGAATCTTGGCAATCAATGTCGGCGGTGCAGAATCATTTCCTGTGTGTTGCATCTGCACACGCAAACTGTCAGCCATTTGTCCTGTGCCGATTGCGCTTGTAGAAATTTTCGACACCACTATGCCAGGAAATCTCTTCTGTAATGATCGTGTCAGTACTGCTTCGTCCACAAGCCCCCCAGCCGCAAGAGAACAGACTATTTCATAGACATGGCTCGACTTGAAATGAAACAAAAAGGAATTTATTCCCAGACTCCTCCAATTTCGCCCAACTTCAACGCCCGCCACTGTGCAGCTCGACCTCACCTTCTCATTGTGAATCCGTGGCAAACCCTTGTAATGAATGAGTCAGAGCCAAATACTCGGCTCCCCTGCTCGTTCCAATCTTGCGCTCTAGGCATGTCCCACGTTTCGTCACCCAATTTGCCGAAGTTGGACAAATATGTGCTATCCGCCGCAAAATCTCATAGTCTTAGTAACGGATTTGCCACCTAGGCAAGTTCGTAACTAATCAAATCAAAACAAAAGAAAAGAAAAGAGAAAATCCAATGCGAGGTACCGTTAAATTTTTCAACGCTGAGAAGGGTTATGGCTTCATCTCACGTGATGGTGGCGAAGAC
>QYPH01000069.1 GCA_007279905.1 Actinomycetota bacterium
GTGTTGGCAACATCAAAACCACCGTGCACTTCGCCAAGCACTTTGCTGTTTGGAATACGACAGTTATCAAAGTTGATGATCAGGTTGTGATAGCCCGAGTTGGAAACACATTTGTATCCAGCAACACGCTCGCATCCAGGCGTATCGAAGTCGACAAGGAAACCGGTGATCTTCTTTTTCGGACCCTTTGATGTCTGTTCTTCGGCGGTTGCCGCAAACAGGATCACGTAGTCGGCCATGTCGGCGTGAGAAATAAAATGCTTTGTTCCATTGATCACCCAGTCGTCGCCATCGCGCACCGCTGAGCACTTCATGCCACGCATGTCAGACCCAGCGTCTGGCTCACTCATAGCCAAGCAGTCCACACGGTCGCCTGCGATGGTGGGAATCAGGTATTCCTCGATTTGGCTACCTGTGCAAGCGCGCAAGATGTTGGATGGGCGAGCAACGATGTAATGCAATGCATATGAAGTTGCGCCAAACTCGCGATCGACCAACGTGGTGTCAAACGAATCGAGGCCGCCTCCGCCGTATTCGGTAGGCATATTGCAGGCATAAATGCCTGCATCTATTGACTTCTTTCGAACCTCTTCTTCGAGTTCTTTTGGCACGTGGCCAAGTTTTTCGACTGTTTCTTCGTGGGGGATGAGTTCGCGTTCAACAAATGATCGCGTTGTGGCAACGATTGCTTCTTGTTCTTCGGTGAGTGCAAATTGCATGAGGTTCTCCTGATCGATTTTGTTTTTGTCTTTATCTTTGTCTTATTTCTTCTTAATTTTCATTACTCTGCCAACGTCTTCAGGTGTCGGAAGTGTTGCGTGGCTTTGCGCAATTGCATCTAGTGCCGCAGCAACGTGGGGGAGTATCGGTGCAGATTTGCCTGCATTCATGTCTACATGCACCAACATCTGCTCGGTGGTTGAAAGCCTCTTGCCGTTGTCGCCATGAAACATGGTGTGATGAATGTGCAGACGCTTTGCATCCACATCGAGTACTCGCGTTTCGATGCGCAGTGGCTCGTTTAAGAATGCTTCGTCTTCATAGACGATGTGTGTCTCAACCGTATAAAACGAGTTGCCAGCAGCTCGGTATGCGTCGTTGTCACCGATGTAGGTAAACAGCGCGTCAGAACCCCAGCCGAAAGCCGACAAATATGCGGCCTCGGTCATGTGACCGTTGTAGTCAACCCACTCTTGCTCGACGAGACACGAATAGATGTCAAGCGGTGCAGGTACAACATCGCCAGTTTGCCACGGGGCAAGCGGCGAGATACTGCTACTTTGCGGGGCGTTCGCCGACATGACGACCAATACCGATTGGGGCAGGAAGTTTTGCATGGGCATCAGCAATTGGCTTGAGCAATGCAAACACTTCGCTTCCCATGGGTGAAGTCTTTCCCGACGCAGTGTCAACGTGCATGAACAGATGCTCGGCAGTAAATGCCACAACTCCGTCTTCGCGCACGACTTCAGACCACAGGTGGATGCGCTTCTCGTCATATGAAGAAACTCGAGTGAGCACCTTTATCTTGTCTCCTGCGCGAGTTTGGTCAAGAAATCTCGTGTGCCCTTCAACGGTGTAAAACGTGCGACCTGTCGCGAGATATTCGGGTGTGAAACCAATCGCTCGGAAGAACGTATCGCTTGCTTCGCTCACGAGTTGCGAATAACGCGCGTCGTTGGTGTGGCCGTTGTAGTCCGTCCACTCGGCTGGAATAAACATCTCGTGCGAGACCGATGGTGCAAGTGGGTCGAGCACTGGTATCGGGCCACGACCAAACAACATCTTTTCGTAGTCGGCCAACACTTGGCCTGCCCCGTAATTTTGGCTACGCAGACCCTGAAATACCGAAACCAAACAATCGTCGCGCAAGGCTTCGAGTTCACGAATGGTCGCAGTCCCTGCTTGATCATCGGATTGCGAGACAATCTTCTCGAGCAGCACATCGTCAAGTTCTGGCACGTCCATCAACTTTGTCCAAGGCCACTTCAGTGATGGGCCAAACTGCGCCATGAAGTGTCGCATGCCTGCTTCGCCACCAGCAATGCGATACACGAGGAACGTGCCCATGAATGACCAACGCAAGCCCGGGCCAAAGCGCATCGCATCATCAATTTCTTCTGCTGTGGCAATGCCGTCATTGACCATCCACAACGCTTCGCGCCACAATGCTTCCATGAGTCGGTCGGCAACAAAGCCGTCGATCTCTTTGCTCAGCATGAGTGGTCGCATACCAATTTGTGTGTAGACCTCGCGCGCACGTTCTTTTGTGGCTTGCGATGTGAGGTCGCCACCACAGATCTCGACAAGCGGCATCAGATACACAGGGTTAAACGGGTGGCCAACAACAAAACGCTCTGGGTTGACCATGTCTTTTTGTATTTGTGTGGGCAATAGGCCAGAGGTAGACGAACCAAATACCGTGGTCGGTGATGCTGCTTTGCTTGCACGAGCGAGCAATTCTTGTTTCAACTCGAGGCGTTCTGGCGCGCTTTCTTGCACGAAGTCAACATCGGTCACCGCTTCTTCTGGTGTGGAGACAAATGTGATGGTGCCCTCTTGTGGGAGGGGAGCAAGTGTGAGTTTGCGATATGCGCGACGAGCGTTGCCCATAATTTCGCCCATCTTGCGAGTTGCTTGTGGGTCGATGTCGTACAACTTGACATCAACTCCATTGAGCGCAAAACGCGCCGCCCATGCGCCGCCAATGACACCGCCACCGAGCAGGCCAACAGTTTTCAATCCGGGTAGACCGCTCATGGCTATTCCTTACGCGTGCTTTGTGAGTTGTAGTTTTTTGCGCACATCGGCAGGACTCATGACAGACACGTTCATGTTGTCAAGAATCTTGACGGCGCGGTCTACGAGGTCGGCGTTGCTTGCAAGCACGCCCTTATCGAGATACAAGTTGTCTTCAAGACCAACACGCACGTTGCCACCAGCAAGCACTGCTTGTGCAACGAACGGAAGCTGCATCCGCCCAATTGAAAACGCCGAGAACACTGCATTTGGTGGCAACTGATTGACCATCGCCATAAAAGTGTTTGGGTCGTCGGGTGCGCCATACGCGATGCCCATGCACAACTGGATCATCACTGGGTCATCAAGCAAGCCTTCGGCAATGAGATCCTTCACCATCACCAAGTGACCAGTGTCGAAAACTTCGAGCTCTGGTCGTACGCCGAGTTTTTGCACGATCTTTGCCATCTTGCGCAACACGCTTGGCGTGTTGGTCATGATGTAGTCGCCGCCGCTCGAGAAGTTCATCGTGCCGCAATCGAGCGTGCAGATTTCGGGAAGCAAGCGCGTGACATGGTCGAGGCGCTCTGTTGAGCCAACCATGTCGGTGCTTGGGGCAAGCGGCAACACATCTTCGTCTCCGCCAAGTACCAAGTCTCCGCCCATGCCCGCAGTGAGGTTGATCACGACGTCGGTGTCTGAAGAACGAATGCGATCGACAACTTCTGCGTACAGCTCGGTGTCGCGCGAACCAAGACCAGTTTGTGGATTGCGCACATGAATGTGCACTACAGCAGCGCCTGCTTTGGCGGCATCAATCGCCGAGTTGGCAATCTGCTCGGGGGTGACTGGAACCTTGTCGCTCTTGTGCGCGGTCTCTCCAGAGCCAGTAACGGCACAGGTGATAAATGATCCCCAATTCATAACGCTTCCCTTCAATTCATATGGTTGTCAGACAAAAACTGTCCAAATTGTCAATGCTTGCAACGGCTTCATTAGGTTAGTGCCGATGCCCGAACTAGCCAAAGCCCTGTGGACGCCAACGAACGAGCGCATTGCCAAGTCTCGAATAAATGGCTTTGCAAAAAGAGTCAGTAGATCAGCCGATTTGCACGCATGGTCAGTTGCTCAACCCAGCGAGTTTTGGTCGCAGTTGTGGGATGAGTGTGGCGTTATTGGGCACAAGGGTGATCGCGCTTTTATTCCAAACAGTACGGGTACGCCAATCTCTACAGCCAAGTTTTTTCCTGATTCGAAATTGAGCGTTGTTGAAAACTTTTTACAAAATTGCGTCAATGGAATTGGCTCAAATGAGGCACTCGTTGCCATTGACGAGCTTGGAGCAAGACGCAGTCGCACATGGGATGCATTGTCATTGCGAGTGGCTGCAATTGCTGGGTCTCTTGAACAACTCGGTGTTGTTGCGGGCGACAGGGTGGTTGCATGGTTGCCAAACTCGATCGAGGCTGTCGAGGTCATGCTCGGTGCGGCTTCTCTTGGTGCCGTTTTTTCGTCGGCATCACCCGACTTTGGTGCAAATGGAGTAGTCGATCGCTTTGGGCAGATCGAACCCAAAGTGCTTGTAGCTGTCGATGGTTATCGCTACAACGGAAAAGATTTTGATTGTCTTGAGCGCTTGACACAAATTCGCGCAGGCTTGCCAACTCTTGTAGCCACAATCCTTGTGAGCAACGTGAGTGTTGGCGAGCACAGTCGCGATGGATTGGTTGACTACGAATCGTTTGTGTCGGGCGGTATGGCAGCGCCTGTTGCTCCGCGACGATTTGGGTTTGATCACCCGTGGTATGTGTTGTACTCGAGCGGCACAACAGGTGTTCCAAAGTGCATCGTGCATCGCACGGGCGGCGTATTGATTCAACACATGAAAGAACATCAGTTGCATTGCGATCTCGGCAAAGACGACCGCGTTATGTATTTCACGACAACCGGTTGGATGATGTGGAATTGGTTGGTCTCGGTGCTCGCGAGCGGAGCAACCGCAGTGCTGTTTGACGGAGCGCCAACAATGCCAAATACTGATCGGCTTTTTGACATTGTTGACAGCGAAAAAATCACGCTGTTGGGCGTGTCGGCTAAATACATTGACTCTGTGCGCAAGGCTGGTATCGAGCCACGCACATCGCACGACCTGCAATCGCTGCACACCATTTGCTCAACGGGTTCGCCGCTTTCGCCAGAGGGTTTCGATTGGGTGTACGCATCCGTCAAACACGATGTACATCTCGCAAGCATCTCGGGTGGCACCGACTTGTGCGCGTGCTTTGTGGGGGGAGACCCAACGCGTCCTATATATAGAGGTGAGATCCAGGGGCCAATGCTCGGCATGGCCAGTGACGCAGTCAGTGATAAAGACGGCAAATATCAGTCACTCATTGATCAACCAGGTATTGCAGGAGAGTTGGTGTGTAGTCAACCATTTCCATCGACACCACTTGGTTTTTGGAATGACGGCAGAGACGGCGCACCAGATCCGATGCAGCCTGGCCCAAAATATTTGAGTGCATATTTCGAGCGCATTCCTGGTATGTGGGCTCAAGGCGACTTTGCTTCATGGACAGAGCATCACGGAATGGTGATTCATGGTCGAAGCGACACCACACTCAACCCTGGTGGTGTGCGCATCGGTACCGCAGAGATCACACGTGTAGTCGAGCAGCACGTAGGCGTGCTCGAGAGTCTTGTGTTTGGACAAGAGATTGATAACGATGTGCGCATCGTGTTGCTCGTGCGGTTGGCTGATGGCATCACTTTGACTGACCAACTTATTGGCGACATCAAATCACGTATTCGCGTGGCGTGTACACCGCGGCACGTGCCCGGCCTCGTAGTTGAGGTGTCTGATCTGCCCCGAACACGCAGCAACAAACTTGTAGAACTGGCTGTAGCCGATGCGGTCAATGGCCGACCCGTGCGCAATAGTGAAGCAATTGCCAACCCAGAGTGCATTTGGCAAATTGTCGAATTGCTCAAATCACAGCGCTAGGATTGCTCCGACTTCCTTTCCGAGGTAGCTCAGCTGGCAGAGCAACGGACTGTTAATCCGTGGGTCGTGGGTTCGATCCCCACCCTCGGAGCGCAAGGTTAAACGGGCCAGTAGCTCAGTGGTCAGAGCAGGGGACTCATAATCCCTTGGTCGTAGGTTCGATCCCTACCTGGCCCACAGGCAA
>QYPH01000024.1 GCA_007279905.1 Actinomycetota bacterium
GGCGTACGACGCAGCTTTATGCCACTACCGAGGTAGTAGTCTGTTCGCCATGACGTTCAATAATTCACTTGATGTTCCCTTCCAACCTGCTGTTGGCCTCGAAGGCGGACCAGAATCCCAAAACAATATTTTCCTCCGCCTACTCAAGAGCCGAGTGATCATGCTCGGTAGCGACGTCAACGACGATGTCGCCAACCAAATTTGCGCGCAGTTGTTGTTTCTTGAAGGCGAAGATCCAAAAGCCGATGTGTGGTTGTATGTCAATAGCCCGGGCGGTTCAATCACCGCTGGCATGGCCATTTACGACACGATGCAGTTCATTAGTTGCGACGTAGCAACGGTGTGTTTGGGTCTTGCAGCATCGATGGGGCAGTTCTTGCTCACCGCTGGCACCGCAGGCAAGCGCTACACATTGCCAAACGCCCGCATCATGATGCACCAACCACTCGCTGGTTTGCGCGGTCAGGCTTCCGACATCGCAATTCAAGCCGAGCAGTTGGCTTTTACTAAGCACCGCATGGCCGAACTCACTGCTCATCACTCTGGTCAATCAATCGAGCAGATTCAAAAAGACTCCGAACGCGATCGCTGGTTTACTCCTGAAAAAGCAAAAGAGTACGGCCTTGTCGACAAGGTGATCGTCAAGCGCGGAGAAATTCGCTAAAAACAGCGATTGCAAATTTGCTGTTTATTACGGCAGCGTTGTCGCAACATCGGTAGTTGCCACATCAGTAGTCGCAACATCAGTTGCGGGCGCCTGTACAACCGAGAGTCCTGTAGAAATATCTACTCCGCATGTTGCGAGCACCCATGCAGATGCCGCTGTCGCACTTTTTTCGGTTGCATACGACAAGTCGACGACCTCTTGCACACTGGCCGCATCGGCTGCATCAATCTTCGACGCTTTTTCCATCAACAGCGTGAGCGCATTCCATTCGGCCTCAACTTGCAGCGGGGCTACCTCTTGCAAGCGTTTATAGCGCTTAACAGTCGATGTGATCATCGCTGGAGTGGCTGGTTGTTCGGCGATGCCAGGCATTTCGAGCGCCAATTGCCGACAAAAGTTGGTGGCGGTTCGCTCTGGAGACGCGCATCCAGCAATGCCCAGCACGCTCAAGATACCTAAAAATGCTATTGCGGTGCCAAGATGAGTGAAGTTTGGCTTGCGAATCATCGTCCTAGTATCTCACGCCACAGACGAGAAATCTTGTGATGTCACGACACATTGTTGATCATTGCCGTACACATGGGCGATCATGGCCTTCGCTTCAGTTCGTTCATCAACATTGTTAGGGGTTCAAGGCAAGGAGGTAGATGTTGAAATTCATGTCGGAATGGGACTGCCCGGTTTCACGATTGTTGGCCAGCCCGACGAAGCATGTCGCGAGTCACGCGATCGCGTGCGAGCAGCGTTGTTGTCATGCGACTTGCCGTGGCCAAATCGGCGCATCACTGTCAACTTGGCTACATCAGTGCACGAGCGCAAAGGTGGGGCAGGCCTCGATGTAGCAATCGCGATAGGTCTGCTCATTGTGCAAGATGTGTTGCCCAACGAAGTTGGCGAGCGTTTTGCATTCATTTCCGAACTTGGTCTTGACGGAACTTTGCGCCCAGTAGCTGGCGTCGTGCCACTCGTTGCGGCGATCGATGACCGCGTGGTGGTGGTTGCCCAAGAGTGCGAGCGTGAAGCGCGCATTGCGGCGCGCAATGAAGTGGTGTGCGCACAAACGTTGGCCCATGTAGTGAAGTGTTTGATGGGAGAAGCGCAATGGACTCCAGCACAGCCTCGAGGGGTGATTGGTGCAGCGCCTCCGACCGCAGACATGAAGGACGTTCGTGGTCAGGCAGTGGCGCGCCAAGCACTCGAAATTGCAGCAGCGGGGGCACATCATCTGTTGCTCGTTGGTCCACCTGGTGCTGGCAAGTCAATGCTTGCGCAGCGCATGAGTTCGATTCTTCCGCCTTTAAGCAATGAAGAAGCAGTTGCAACAACCATCATTCACTCTGCGGCGCAGTCGCCACTCCCGCCATCAGGAATCATTACGTTGCCTCCGTTGAGAGCACCGCACCATTCCACTTCGCTTGTCGCAATGGTCGGTGGTGGTTCAACAACAATGCGTCCAGGTGAAATATCTCTCGCTACCAACGGCGTGTTGTTCTTGGATGAGTTGGGTGAGTTTGCACCAACAGTGCTGGATGCTTTGCGTCAGCCTCTTGAAGACGGAGTCGTGCGTTTGGCTCGCGCAAAGTCGAGCGTGACAATGCCAGCAAAGTTTCTGCTCGTGGCAGCCACAAATCCGTGTCCGTGTGGTGAAGGAATGCCAGGTGTGTGCGTGTGTGACGACAGTGCCAAGAAGAGATATCTCCGACGATTTTCCGGACCGCTACTCGACAGGTTTGATCTGCGAGTAGCAGTCAGCAGGCCACATGTCGATGAGCTGCTTGCCGATACGCCTGCCGAGTCGTCGCAGGTCATTGCAATGCGGGTACTGCGCGTGCGACAGCTTGCAATGTTGCGAAGTGGGTGTCTGAACTCTGCGCTGTCGGCCGACTTGCTCGACGAGTTTGCACCGCTCACCACAGATGCTGCAGCGCTTTTGCGTTATCACCTTGAGCGAGGACGTTTGTCTGGTCGTGGTTATCACCGCATTCGTCGTGTTGCTCGCACGATTGCTGACTTGCTCAGCACTAGTGATCACAGCACTGACCAAATCGACGAGTCACACATTGCAACAGCACTTGCATTGCGTGTCGGCGTGCATCCACAACTGAATGGAGACAAGTTATGAATCAAGAATGCTTATTGGCTGCAGCCCTAAGCGCGGTGCCACGACTTGGCACACGTCGACTTGGCGCGATGCTGGGGGTGCAGACACCTTCACGTGCCATCGAGATGTTGGGTTGTGAGGCGCCGAGCCGAACAGACATTGAATTGATGGCTGCCAAGCTTGCCAAGGGTTCAATGTCGGTTACATATATTGGAGCGAACGATTATCCGCAGATGCTGCTCAATGATGTGGCCCGTCCAGCAGTGTTGTTTTATCGGGGCGACTTGCAAGTGTTGCAACAACGGCGCGTTGGCATCGTCGGCACCCGGTCGGCTACTGCTGCTGGCCGATATATGGCATCACATTTGGCATACGACTTGTCAGAACAGGGAGTCGCCATTGTGTCGGGGCTTGCGCGTGGCGTTGATGCATGGGCCCACAAAGGAGTGTTGCTTGCACTCGATCGCGAAGGTGTTTCGGCGAGCGAATCTCATTGTGGCCAACCAATCGCAGTAGTGGCTTCGGGTCTCGACATGACATACCCCAAAGAAAACGCCGACCTCTGGAGATTTGTTGCCGAAAACGGATTGCTGCTCACCGAGTCTCCGCCCGGCACGATGCCCGAAGCGTTTCGATTTCCATTACGCAATCGAATCTTGGCTGCGCTGTGTGAATTGGTTGTTGTCATTGAGTCACACGCGAAAGGTGGGTCGATGATCACGGTGGAAGAAGCCCAACGACGCGACATTACTGTGATGGCGGTTCCCGGATCGCCACGCTCGCTGTCGTCTGCTGGCACCAATCTGTTGTTGCAACAAGGTTGTGCGCCAGTGGTTGATGCAACCGATGTGATGGTTGCGCTCGGACTAGACAATCGGCGAAACCATCCTCAAGTTTTCGATTCGCGGCGCACTCCAAGTTTGCAAGACCAGGCACTCATTGCCCACATGCGTGGCGAAGCAGTCACGCTCGATCAATTGCTGATGCGCGCAAGTACCGACCTCGTGCAAACCGCACTCGCACTCGGACGGCTTGAATCGGAGGGCTGGGTTGTCAACAATGCAGGATGGTGGGAGGTGCTCGGTATGGGTTGTCAATAGGGGGTACGGTTTTATTGATGACAAAAACCAACAAGTGGAACATCGATGGCTTTGCGACATCGCTCACTGCTGCTTCCCCAAACACGGTGTCTGCTTATGTCAGCGATGTGTCACTCTTTGCACAGTGGGTTGAGCGACAGCAAATTGTTTCTCCAAAAGAAGTCACAAAAGATGTAGTGCGTCAATACATCAGTTTTTTGACGACGATGAAACATGCAAAACGCAGCGTGAGTCGCAAACTTGCGGCTTTGCGCCGATATTTTGCCTGGTTAGTGCGCGATGGAAAGATCAAAGTCGACCCAACTCTTGGTGTGCGCTCGCCGAGTGATGCGGGCCGACTACCAAAAGTCTTGACCAATGAACAACTCAGTGCGTTACTCACCGGAACAAATGAAGATGAACCAGAATGGAAAACTCTGCGCGATACGGCAGTGATCGAGATGCTCTACGGAAGTGGTTTGCGAGTGAGTGAACTCTGCGCGCTCGACATCGACAGTATTCAGGTCAAGTCACTTGCCGTGACAGTGATGGGCAAGGGGTCTAAAGAGCGTCGTGTGCCGGTGAGCGAACCAACTCTTGAGGCGGTCAAGCAATGGGTCAAAGTACGGCGCGAAGTGGTTGATGTCAGCAGTCCAAAATCTGATGTGGTCGCGCTGTTTCTCAACAGTCGAGGCAAACGACTGGGCACTCGCGATGTGCGCCGAATTCTCGACTCTCGTTCGTTGGCACCGACACACCCGCATGCACTTCGTCACACGTTTGCGACACATCTGCTTGACAACGGGGCAGATTTGAGGGCAGTTCAAGAATTGTTGGGCCATAGCGATGTCGCGACTACGCAGCGCTACACCCACGTCAGTAAAGAACGCCTCAAGTCCGTATACGGAGTCAGTCACCCGCGGGCATAATTGGAAGGACATGAATGCACTGCCCGTCCGTCTCACTGTTGATCAAGCATGGCAACAATGGACCGACGACAAAGACGTTGTCGCTCGCGAGTGGTTGGTTGTTCACTATGCATCGTTGATCAAATTCGTTGCTGGTCGATTGGCGGCAGGTTTGCCAAAACGTGTCGACACTGGCGATCTCATCTCTGCTGGAGTGTTTGGATTGATGAACGCAATCGATCGGTATGACCCAACGCAGGGTGCAAAGTTTGAGACATATGCAATTCCAAGAATTAGGGGTGCAATTCTCGACAGCCTGAGAGCACTCGACTGGGTGCCGAGGTCGGTGCGATCGCATTCGCGCTCGATTCAAGATGCAATCTCGCAGCTTGAACATGAACTGCAGCGTTCTCCGAGCGATGAAGAGATCATGGCAAAGTTGCAGATCACGGAGACCGAGTATCACAAAAGGCTTTCCGACATTGCTGCAGGTTCGGTTGGCCCGCTCGACCACATCGTTGCCGAAAGCACTTCTCCATCTACACATACAGACACGTACAAAGCAACGACTCCAGATGCTGTTGTTGAGGCCGATGAATTGCGCAAAGTGATGCGCCAGGAAATCAAAAAATTACCCGAGCGGGAGCGCACTGTGCTGGTGTTGTATTACGACGAAAATTTGACGTTGTCGGAAATAGGCGACGTGCTCGGTGTTACCGAAAGTCGTGTTTCGCAAATTCACACCAAAGCGGTGTTGCAATTGCGATCTCGGCTGCATGCAGCTGAACTTGACTAAGCCGCGACGGGTTTGTGCATCGACAGCACTTGCAGTAGCGATTACGTTCTGGAGTGCTACAAGCACGGCAGCAAGTTGTGGGCAAAGAGAACCACCAAGCCAAGCGAGCCACGTGACTCAGCTGTTGCAGTTGCCGGCAAATCTGCAAGTGCTTGACTATTTTCGTGCCCCATCGTGTCGGTGGTGTGCTGGAAATCGTGGCATTGAGTATCGAACCGCACCGGGCAGTGTGGTGAGTGCAACGACAACGGGCGTCGCAACATTCGTAGGCGTCGTTGCAGGGACCCACTATGTCGTTGTGCGGGCAAGCAACACAGGCTTGGTTACTCACGGCAGATTGGCGTCGGTGCTGGTTAAAACGGGGGACATGGTTGTGGTCGGTCAGGCAATCGGGGTGGCAGGAGAGTCGCTGTATATAGGAGTGCGAGTCGATGGCCAATACATCGATCCGGCTCAATGTGCAGGGCTCGGGTCACTTGGCAAACCCCGTGCGGTTCTCGTTGCGGGCTGAAAACTGCCCGATACACTTCGTCTTTCATTATTCACGTCATTCACGTGAGCCCCATCCTGTGGTCGTTGTAAAGCGCAGGGGTTCGCGAATTAACCACAGGGGAGGAGAGAATCATGGCCATTATCAGCATGCGTCAAATGCTTGAGGCAGGCGTCCACTTCGGACACCAAACCCATCGTTGGAACCCACGGATGAAGCGGTTCATTTTCGGAGAGCGCAACGGCATCTACATCATCGACCTCGAGCAAACACTCGACCGCGTTGACACTGCCTACAAATATGTTCGTGACATGGTCGCCAACGGCGGAACGATTTTGTTTATCGGCACAAAGAAGCAGGCTCAAGACCCAATTAAGTTTTTCTCGGAAAAGTGCGGCATGTCGCATGTGAATGAGCGTTGGTTGGGTGGCATGCTCACCAACTTCGACACCATCTCCAAGCGTGTCATGAAAATGCAAGAGTACGAGCGCATGGGCACATCTGGTGAGTTTGAAGTGATGCCAAAAAAGGAAGCGCTGTTGATCAGTCGCGAACTCGTGAAGTTGCAAAAGAACTTGTCGGGTATTCGCTCGATGAGCAAGTTGCCAACTGCAGTGTTCATTATTGACACTGTCAAAGAGCACATTGCTGTTACTGAAGCCAACAAGCTTGGTATTCCAGTCATCGCCATTGTCGACACCAACGTCAACCCAGACTTGGTTCAGTTTCCAATTCCTGGCAACGATGATGCAATTCGTGCAAACGAATTGATGTCACGAATGATTTGCGAAGCAGTCATTGAAGGTCAATTCATCGCCGAAAAAACTTCGGGCCGTGCAAGTGCCACATCTGCAACGGCAGCTCCAGTAACACGCAATGCAGAAGAACAAGCAGCATTTGATGCATCGCAAGAAGCAGCACGTGCAGCAGCAACAACAGCACAAGCCGAGCGAGATGCACGCGTTGCATCTGCTGGCGAGACGAAGTCGGAAGGCTGATCTCGATGTCGTTTACCGCAAAAGATGTGCAAGCCCTTCGTCAAGCAAGCGGCGCCGGAATGATGGACTGCAAAAAGGCACTCGAAACAAACAATGGCGACATGGAAGCATCCAAGTTGTGGTTGCGCGAAAAGGGTCTTGCTGCAAGTGCAAAGCGTGACGATCGTGAAAACGCTCAAGGTCTCGTTGCATTGTTGATCAAAGGCAACGTTGGCGCAATTGTCAAACTCAAGTGCGAGACAGACTTTGTTGCAAGCAGCGAACACTTCATTGCTGAAGCAGATGCCATGGTCAACTTGGTTGTAGACAAAGGTGTCGACGCAGTAAGCGAGCGCACAGCCCAATTTGATGACCTCAAGATTTTGCTCAAGGAGCGCATCGAAATCGGTGAGGTAATCCGATTTGAAGCCGCAGCAGGAAACCTGTTGGATTCGTACATGCACATGCAAGGCGGCCGCTGTGTGAATGGCGTGCTTGTCGAGATGAGCGGTGCAACTCAAGAATTGGCGCACGACATTGCGGTGCATATTGCCTTTGCTCGACCAAAATACATGGCCAAGAGCGATGTCCCTCAAGACGTGATCGACGCAGAGCGGGCAACCCTCGAAGTCGTGACGCGCAACGAAGGCAAGCCAGAAGCCGCCATTGGCAAGATTGTTGAGGGCCGAGTGCAAGGTTTCTTCAAAGACATCGCATTGCTCGAGCAGCCATACGCCAAAGACGACAAGCAGTCCGTTGCTCAAATTATTGGCAAATCGACCATTGTTCGTTACTCACAGGTGGAAATCGGCTAAAACTAGTACCTAGATATGGCATCCCAATCACCTTCAACTCCGCGATGGAATCGCATCGTGCTCAAGTTGTCTGGCGAAGCATTGGCAGAGTCAACAGGTTTTGGTTTGGACAACGACGTGTTGCATCAAGTTGCAACTGAGTTGCACGAGGCGCGTCAAGAGTTTGGTGTCGACATTGCAGTGGTAGTTGGCGGTGGAAACTTTTGGCGAGGTGTCAAAGGTGCTGGTCAAGGAATGGATCAGGCGCAAGCCGACTATATGGGAATGATCGCAACAGTGATGAACGCACTCGCATTTCAAGATGCACTTGAGCGAGTTGGTCAATCATCGCGTGTGATGTCTGCAGTCGAGATGCCAAAAGTTGCCGAGCCATACATTCGTCGTCGTGCAGAGCGTCACCTTGAAAAAGGTCGCGTCGTCATTTTGGCGGGCGGGACGGGCAACCCATTCTTTACAACCGACACCGCTGCAGCACTGCGCGCCGCAGAAATATCGGCACAAGCAATTTTGAAGGGCACACACTCTGGTGTCGATGGCGTATACACAGCCGACCCAAAGCTCGATCCAACTGCCACCAAGTATTCACACATTTCGTACCTCGATGTGATCAACAAAGGTCTCAAGGTCATGGACTCGACAGCGATTACCTTCTGTCGTGACAACAATTTGCCAATCGTGGTTTTCAACCTGCTGGAGCGTGGAAACATCCAGTCCATACTCAGAGGTGAGGAAATAGGTACGCTGGTCGGGTGATTGAAGAAACGTTGCTCGAGGCCATGGATGGTATGGCCAAGGCTTTAGAGCATGTGCAGTCACAGTTTTTGGGGGTTCGCACAGGTCGTGCCACATCCAATCTTGTCGAAAAGATTGCCGTTGAGTACTACGGCGCAACCGTGCCAATGGTGCAACTTGCCTCATTCCAAGTGCCAGATGCGCGCACGCTCGTTATCAAACCCCACGACCGTGGTTCGATTGCCGCTATCGAAAAAGCGATTCAGTCGAGTGACTTAGGAGTGACGCCAGGTAATGACGGCGTCGTCGTTCGCTTGAGTTTTCCAATGCTCACCGAAGAACGACGCAAAGAGTATGTCAAGGTCGTCAAGAACATGGCCGAAGACGGAAGAATTGCGTTGCGAAACGTACGGCGAGATGCACGCAAAGCATTGGAGACTGCCGAAAAGGCTGGCGACATTTCCAAAGATGATTTAGATCGTGCTGAAAAAGAACTAGAAAAACTCACGCACGACAATGTTGAAGCCATTGATAAAGCATTTAGCCGTAAGGAAATAGAACTACTCGAAGTGTAGGGAGACATCTCATGAGCAATGACAATAGAGGTCGCAATTCGGATGATGACACGAACGGTGTAGATCCAACTATCGATTTCGGTGATGAGTTTGGCGTAGTCAAGTTTGCAGAGACTGATGACAGTGGTCCTGCGCTTGCGTTTGGCGCAAATGACACCGAGCAACTTCCGCACTGGACAGAGCCACCGACAGGGGAAGTACCACGCTTCAAAAAGTCCGACGATCAACCAACTCGTCGCGTCGTTATTGGCGCAAACAATACTGATAATGACGCTGACGACAACACCGATGTGTGGTCTGCATACAACGAACCAGACCCAAGCGCATCAACAGGGGCTCGTCGACCTTCGTTTCAAACCACTACGCCACCACCGGTGAGTGCGCCACGGCGTGAAGGTCGCATTGTTATTGGCACCGACCCAACCAACGAATCCCGTCGGCCAGTTGCCCAAGATGCATCTGGAGCACAATCACGACCGGCCTCACGCTCGACTGGTCGAAGTGCACAATCTGGTTCTTCGTCTGGCTCTGCGCGCGGTGCGCAAGTCACTCGTGCGCGTCGCACATCAGCAGGTGCACCGACTGGGTCAATGCGGCGCGGCAAAGACACTGCTGGTGCTGGCCGCGACTTGCCAACAGCAACGGCGGTTGGTGCGCTCCTTGCTGCAGTCTTTATTGCTTCATTAATGTGGCGTCCTGCTGCAGTAATAGTTTTTGTCGCAATTCTTATTGGGGTTGCCGCATTCGAATTCTTTACTCAAGCCAATGCAAGCGGATACCGACCATCGACAGTGATTGGTGTAGCTGGTTGTGTGGCTGCGCCATTGTGCGCGTACTGGATAGGCGATGCCGCATTACCGCTTGTTCTTGTATTTGGATTTATCGCCGCAGTCGTGGTGTTTGTGGGTAGCGACGGCATCGAGTCTGGACCGGTGCCAAACACTGCCATCATGATGCTTGCGATGCTCTGGATCGGCTTGATGAGTTCGTATGCAGCATTGATTTTGCGTTTCTCGACATCCAATGGCCCAGGCTTTGTGCATGTAGGCACCGACACGCTGTTCATCATCGTTATCGGAGTAATTGCCAATGACATGGCGGCGTATTTTGTCGGCAATGCAGTTGGACGTACACCACTGCGAGATTGGATCAGCCCAGCAAAATCAGTCGAAGGCTTGCTGGGCGGGACTGTAGGCACATTTTTGGCTGTCCTCGCCGTTGGGATGCAGAGCACCACATGGAATGGTCTTGGTGAGTGGATCGCACTAGCGATAGTGATTTCGGTCATGGCGCCGCTTGGAGATCTTGCCGAATCGATGTTTAAGCGCAACCTCAACATCAAGGATTTCGGCACAGTACTGCGTGGACACGGGGGAGTATTGGATCGCTTTGACAGTCTGCTCTTCGTGTTGCCAGCTGCTTATTATCTCACCCTTGTCATCGCGCCCTGGAGCTGAACCACCCAATTCGCTGACAGACTGAACAGATGTCGGTCGTGCGTGTTGCAATTGCCGGATCAACTGGCTCAATCGGAACTCAGACCATTGATGTCATTTCGCGTAGCGGTGGTGAGTACGAAATAGTAGGACTCGGTGTCGGCTCATCGGCCGATGCTGTGATTGCTCAAGCCAAATTGTGCAGACCCAAAATGGTTGCGGTCAGCAATGAAGTGGCACGAATAAAAGTTGCACAAGCACTACCTGGTGTTGAGGTTGTTGCAGACCTCGCAGAGCTTGCACGAGATGCCGATGTTGTTGTCAATGGCGTAGTCGGATTTGCTGGACTATCAGTGACGATGGCGACTTTGCAGCATGGCAAACGACTGGCGTTGGCAAATAAAGAGAGCCTGATTGCTGGGGGGCCAATTGTGCAGCCATTGCGAAAGATCGCTGGTGCGGTCATCGTGCCTGTAGACAGCGAACACTGTGCAATTCATCAATGCCTGAGATCGTCGCTCGACACAGATCGCGAAGTGCATCGCCTGTTGCTGACGGCAAGTGGCGGACCATTTCGTGGCCGCTCCGCTGATTCGTTGCAGCATGTGACAATCGCAGACGCGCTGAAGCATCCAACATGGTCAATGGGTCCAAAGATCACTGTCGATTCGTCGACGCTGATGAATAAGGGTTTGGAAGTTATTGAGGCTCACGAATTGTTTGGTATCAGTTTCGATGACATTGATGTTGTTGTTCACCCGCAATCTGTGGTGCACTCAATGGTCGAGTTCTCTGACGGTGCGGTCATCGCACAGTTGTCAATGCCCGATATGCGGCTTCCAATTGCCTACGCGCTCGGGTTTCCTTCTCGTTCACACATTGCATTCGGTGCCATCGACTGGAAAGCTCTCAGTCGGCTTGATTTTGAAGCACCGGATCGCGCAACATTTCGCTGTCTCGATCTTGCGTATCAGGTGGGCCGTATTGGCGGGACTGCTCCTGCATGGCTGAGTGCAGCCAATGAAATTGCCGTTGAGGCGTTTCTTGCAGGTCGTATCTCGTGGTCGAGGATTGCTTCAGTAATTGAACAAACGATGCAACATCACGATGGAATTTCGCCCACATCCGTCGAAGATATTTTGTTGGCTGACGCAACAGCGCGTAGATTTGCAACTGAGGTTTTGGGACAATGAGTTCTTTTTATAACAAGTTTCGTAACGAGATTGTTGCCGGTGGCGACACGGTCGACCAGCCCAACCGCAATAACGACAGGCGCACCACCTTGGTTGGTAGTTGTGTTCTCGTTGGACTCATTGTGTGGCTTGGATTTGCCAATCCTTGGACACTCGTGTTTGTCGTTGGCTTGATCGTGTCGGTCTTCCTCCACGAGCTGGGGCATTTTGTGACTGCTCGCCGCACGGGCATGAAGGCAACCCAATTTTTCATGGGCTTTGGCCCGCGGTTGTGGAGCATGCAGCGGGGCGAGGTTGAGTACGGCATCAGGGCATTGCCGCTTGGTGCCTTTGTACGAATTGTGGGCATGAACAATCTCGATGAGTGCGACCCAGAGGATGAGCCGCGTGCGTATCGAGCACAGTCGTATCCAAAGCGTCTACTTGTCATTACTGCTGGATCATTGATGCATGGTGTTATTGCACTCGCTTTATTTTTTGGCGTGTACACAATTTCCGGTCGTTATAGCGAGACAGGAAATGTGGTGGTGATGTCGGCACCTGCTCCAGACTCGCCTGCACAACAGTCTGGTGTCGATGTAGAAGACATCGTGCGCGAGATCGATGGAGTGGTCGTGTCGACACGCGAGCAATTTGTTGACCAAATAGTTTCCAAAACTCCTGGTCAAGAGGTTTCGGTAGTTGTCGAGCGGTCTGGCAAACCAATCACATTGACGATCACGCTTGGCAATAACCCCCTTGATGAGTCGATTGCATATTTTGGAGTATCGAGTTGGTCTCTCGACTACGTGCGGGTCAATCCGATCAAGGCCGTTGGCTATGCAACACAAGATTTGGTCGTGACGGCCGGCCGATCAGTGGTGGGTGTGTTTGTAGTGCTCAATCCAATAAATATTTTCAATAGTGTTGTTGACGACAATGCCGACCCGGCAACACGTCCTGGCACTGTTGTCGGCGCAAGCCAACTCGGTGGAGAGATTGGGCAACAAGATGGACTCAAAGGCGTGCTCTTGTTGCTTGCCAGTGTGAACGTGTTTGTTGGAGTGTTTAACATGTTTCCTTTGCTGCCCTTTGACGGCGGCCATGCAGCAATTGCAACCTACGAAAGATTTCGTTCACGACGTAACAAGCCATATCGCGCCGATGTAGGCAAGATGGTGCCGGTTGCCACGATGGTCGTCGGACTCCTTGCATTGTTGCTTGTTGTGGGTCTCTATCTCGATGTGACACAGCCAATTCGTTGAAAATAACTCCACCAAAATGTTGCAGACCTATCCCGTGATGACAAACTGGTATTCATGACCGCATATGCGAGGCGCCAAACGCGTCAGATCTCGGTAGGCAAAGTAGCCGTTGGCGGAAATGCGCCGATCAGCATTCAGTCCATGACGATCACAAAAACGGCCGATGTTGAAGGCACGCTGCAGCAAATTTATGCTCTAGCAGCAGCAGGTTGCGACATCGTGCGCTGCACGTGCAACGAACCAGAAGCAGCAGAAGGTCTTGCCCAAATAGTTCCGCGTTCTCCTGTGCCGATCATCGCCGACATTCATCATCAATACAAAATGGCGCTAGCAGCAATGGAAGCGGGTGTGCATGGATTGCGTCTCAATCCTGGCAATATTCGTAAACCAGAACACATCAAAGCTGTTGCATCCGAAGCCCGAGATCGCAAGGTGCCAATTCGTATCGGCGTCAATGGTGGATCACTCGACCCAGCCTTGTACGAAAAGTACGGAGGCCTCACTGCAGAAGCGATGGTGGAGTCTGCTCTGCAAGAGATCGCATATTTCGAAGAAGTTGATTTTGACTTGATCAAGATCTCTGTCAAGGCTTCCAACGTTCCGCTCATGATCGAGGCATATCGTCAACTCAGCGAAGTAACCAATCATCCGTTGCATCTCGGAGTCACAGAAGCTGGGCCATTGCCCGGTGGTCTGATCAAAGCCACAGCAGGAATCTCGACGCTGCTCATGGAGGGCATCGGTGACACGATTCGATACAGCCTGACTGCAGACCCTGTAGAAGAAGCGCGAGCAGGCAGACAATTGCTCGAGTCGTTGGGATTGCGAGAGCGCAAGAATGTCGACTTGATTGCGTGCCCGAGTTGCGGGCGAGCAGAGATCGACGTGATCGATGTTGCCAATCGTGCACAAGCAGCATTTGCAGACAAAAAGATTCCGTTGCAAATTGCTGTAATGGGTTGTGTGGTCAATGGCCCAGGTGAAGCACGCGAAGCCGACCTCGGTATTGCAGCGGGCAATAAGCGAGGACACTTGTTTGTCAAGGGTCGCAATGTGGCAGTGGTGCCAGAGTCGGAAATGGTCGAAGCGCTGATCGACTGGGCCACCTATATTCACGAACACGGTGTGGATGCTGCAGTAGCGCGAGTTGATACTGCCTTAGCCGAGCGAGAAGCAGCAAAAGATCGCAATATGTTGCTCAAAGAACAAGGTGACGATGTCAATCATGCCGACGAAAAAATTGTGGAGATACGTAAAAAGGTTGCTGGCAACTAGCAACTAGCCAGGAATAGTCGTCGCTACGACGATTGTCGTCGTCGTAGTCGTAGTCGTAGTCGTAGTCGTCGTTGTTGTTGTTGTTGTTGTAGTAGTAGTTGTAGTCACAACCAAATTCCACAAGTTTTGGGCAATCTCTACATAGACAGTTGCGCGCGCTCGATACCCAGCGGGTTGTAAGTGCAGTTTGTCAAATGCAAACCACTTGGGGTTGGCAGTGATCATTGCATGCCAGTCGACAACAGACACATTTGGGTAGTCAAGCGCAACACGATTGAGCACTCTGTTGAACACAGTTGATGCACGAATGTAGTACTGACTTTCGATCCGCAAAACATTCACCCACACCACTGGAATGTCGCCGATCAGTGTGAGCAACTCTCGAATTCGATCTTCGTAATACCGCACTTTGATTGAGCCTTGCAAGTCATTGCTCCCAAGCGCCACGATGACTGCCGAGGGGCGTACTTTTGCCTTCAAGTATTTGGCATAGGTCTTGACGCCGTTGTGAAGCGTGTCGGCTGGGCCGCTGATGTTGCGCGAGAACGCTCCGTCCACAAGTACTTTGTTAAATGTGCCCAGCGCCTGAAGCTGGGGTGTTACATTGCCAAACCCTTTGTAGTTGGCGCCCCAAGTAATGCTGTCTCCAAGTATGAGCAGGGTGTGTGCGGGTTCGACAGCACGTGCATTACCAACGAAGATGCAAGAAATCAGCGTGACAGCGACAATGGTGAGAGATCTGCGTACCCGCAGGTTCAATGCGTGCCCCATGTGCGAAACACAGTTGCGGTGCCCGAGAGTTGCACCGATTCATTGCTGCGCAATACACATGCCTGACCTCGCCTGATCGTGCTGGCGTCACCAGCAGTGCAGACCAAAATCTCTGCTTGATGAGTTGACTTGATGGTCAATTCACCCGCAACTTCGATGCGCTCAACACCGAAACGAGATGTAGAGACTGGGTATGTAAATCGACCAGGACTCAACAGTGAAGCGTCGACGACGGGCGAGGGGATCGGTTCAAAACGAGCAACGGCCAAGAACTCGTCGACGCTGACATACTTTTTAGTGAAGGCCGCACGCACCACGTTGTCAGACGACGACATCACTTCAACGCCCGAGCCGTTGAGATATGCATGTGCGTTACCTGCGCCAAGAAAAAGTGCTTGTCCAGGCGCGAGTCGCACATGGTGCATCAACAACGCAACGAGCACGCCGCCATTGCCGGGATACATCGTCGCCAAACGGCCGGCCCACGCCGGCAATTGTGCGGGAAGTTGGTGTGGACCAGTAGTCAATGCCCAGCGAACACATTCGGCGAGTCCGTCGCTGTCGAGGTGTTCCCCAAGTTGTGTCCAGCCAAATCGTTTACATATTTCAAGGGTCTCTTCGATTGGTCGAAATCCACAAATTGCTTCAAATGAAGTCAGCGCAATGAGTAGCTCGGGTTTTGCTGATGCATCTCGGTAGATGCGTTGGGGTGCATCGAGAGAAATACCGATTTCGTTTTCTTGTTGAAACCCACTTGCTGCTTGTTCGTCGGTTGGGTGAGTCTGCAGCGACAACGGTTTGTCGGCCGAGATGATCTTGACGAGAAATGAAAGGTCGCCGGCAATTTGCGCAAGCGACTCGCTTCCGTTTGGTGTCTTGACGAGCGATGGTCCACCCCTGTGAGTGCCAAACCACAATTCGGCCCAAGGACGGGCATCGGCTTCAGTCGCAAGAAAATTAGGGATGAACTGTTGGTCGCCCCAGTCATAATGCTGGACAACGCCGCGCAGTAAGTGCATCGTTATCTCGTCGCGCAGGCGTTTCTCACGTGGGCCGGAGCATCAGCAATTGCTACTTCACTCGCCAAGCCTGTCAAACGGTCGCGTACTTCAACCACGCCGTTGGCAGCGCCTCTTCCCACCACCACGATGATTGGATTGCCAATGAGTTCGGCATCTTTAAATTTGACACCTGGTGAAACGCCAACGCGATCATCAAGCAAGACGCGTATTCCTTCGCTGTCAAGAATCTGTGCGAGATTGTTTGCGGTATCGGTAATCAGAGCGTCTTCTTTGCCAGCCATCACAATGTGCACATTGAATGGCGCAATGGCATGCGGCCAACGCAACCCAATGTCGTCGCACGTGGCCTCGGCTATTGCAGCAACGGCTCGAGACACGCCAATGCCGTACGAACCCATCGTCACGGTTTGCGCTTTTCCGTTTTTGTCGAGCACGCTCAAGCCCAAGACTTCTGCGTATTTGCGACCCAACTGAAACACGTGACCAATCTCGATACCGCGCTTAATAATCAGTGCAGAAGCACACGATGGGCATGTGTCGTCGTCGCGCACTTCGGCAACGTCGATTACTCCATCTGCAGTGAAGTCTCTGCCATGCACAAGATGTGCAACGTGCTTGCCTGGGGCATTTGCGCCAGTGATCCACTCGCTGCCCTCGGCAATGCGCGGGTCGAGTAAATAGCGCACTCCGGTTGAGTGCTGTAACCCGAGTGCGTTTGGCCCGATGTAGCCCTTAACGAGTTTTGGTTGTGCCGCAAAGTGTGTGTCATCAAATGGCACGACTTCGGCCGGTGAAACTTGTGCCTCGAGACGCTTCATGTCAACTTCTCGGTCACCTGGCACACCAATGGCAAGGGCTTCAATGCGACCGTCTGGGTGGCGCAAGTTGACAACAACATTCTTTAATGTGTCGGCTGCCGTCCACTCGCGATCCGAACGCTGCAAGTCTGCGCGCGAATTAAACAAATCAACGAGTGTTTGAATTGTTGGAGTGGCTGGCGTGTCAAAGACTTGTGCGCCCGGAGTAGATTGCGCATCAATTGGCGCAGGAATACCAACACGAACAGCTTCGGTGTTGGCAGAGTAATCGCATTTGGTGCACTGCACAAACGTGTCTTCGCCAATCTCGCATGGAAACAAAAACTCTTCAGACTGAGACCCACCCATGGCACCAGACATCGCCGAGACAATGGCAAATGGCAGTCCGAGTCGCTCAAAGATACGCACATAGGCATTGCGGTGTGCGTCGTAGCTTTGTTGCAGTCCTTCGTCGTCGATGTCGAAGCTGTACGAATCTTTCATCGAAAATTCGCGACCGCGCAACAGGCCGCCACGTGGTCGTGCTTCGTCACGAAACTTTGTTTGAATCTGATAGAGCGAGAGCGGCAAGTCTTTGTAACTTGAGTACAAATCCTTCACGAGCAGCGTAAACATCTCTTCATGCGTTGGCCCGAGCAAGAAGTCGACCTTGCGACGGTCTTGTAGGCGAAACAAGTTGTCGCCATAATCTGTCCATCTGCCGGTTGCCTCGTATGGCTCGCGTGGCAACATGGCAGGAAAATTGACTTCCTGTGCACCGATGTTGTCCATCTCTTGGCGAATGATCTCGGCGACATGTTGGTACACACGCCAGCCGAGTGGAAGCCATGTGTATCCGCCGGGTGCTGCTCGGCGTATATAGCCAGCACGCACGAGTAGACGGTGGCTCGGAACCTCGGCGTCAACAGGGTTATCGCGCAAGGTGCGCACAAACAGGGTGGACATTTTGTTGATCACGCGCGGTTACTTCGTTTCGTTCAGGGTGAGGTTTTTTGGCTTACTGGCAACAGAATTTACACTGTATTTACTCTGTTTCTACTCTGTTTCTACTCCGTACTTATTCTGTAATCAGTTCGTCTAGATGCCTTTGACCTGTTGGGCGAGCCGTGACGAACCTTAGTTCGCGGGGATATAATGGATGCGTCCTTTAAAGTTCGTCGAGCTGAAGGCGTGGGTCTCGACCCACGCCTTTTGTTCATTATCGGGCCTTGTTTTTGAGGTTTCAAACCCCCAAAACAAGCCAAAATTTGTCAGAAGTACTCAAAAGCACTGAAGAGATAGTCGGGAAGGGAGAAAAAGAACATGTCAGTAGCACGTGGAAGCACCAAGTTGAATCCTGTCGTAGATCGTGTCTCTGTGCTCATTTCTCCCATCGTCACCGATCTCGGTCTTGAGTTGTACGACGTCGAATACCAGGGCGGAATCTTGCGCGTGGTTGTCGATACCCCTGCGGGTGGACCAGCCGGCGTCAACATGGAGTCAATCGCGCTGATCACACGCCTCATTTCGCGCGAGTTCGACCACAGCGATCCAGTTCCTGGGCATTACACGCTTGAAGTAACGAGCCCTGGCCTTGAGCGATCGCTTCGTGTGCCAAAACATTTCGCACGCGAAATTGGCAAAGTTGTTGCTCTTCGCTTGACGGCTGCGGTCAACGGAGTGCGTCGTGCGCAAGGTGTCCTGCTGTCGGCCGACGACACCAACATCGTTGTACGGCTGAATGATAAATCAACAAAGGAAATTACTGAGATGACGATTGGTTACGACATGATCGATCGCGCTCGCACAGTGTTTGAGTGGGGCCCAACTCCAAAGTCGGGTGCAACAAAAGTGAATACCAAGACGCAATCGGAGGTCAACGAATCATGAGCAATCTCGATATGTCAGAAGCAATCCGCATGCTGGCAGGGGACCGCGGTATTTCCGTGGATTCTCTTTTGCAGGTGCTTGTTGAAGCACTCGCGACCGCGTACAAAAAGCGCCAGGGAGCAGCCGAAGAAGTAATCGTCGGTATCAACCCAGAAAATATGGACATCACATTCACCGCGTACGACGTGGATGATGACGGCAACTGGATCAACGAGCGCGACGACACACCAAAGAAAGACGAACTCGGTCGTATTGCTGCGCAAACTTTCCGTCAAGTGATGAGTCAGCGCATCCGCGAAGTTGAGCGCGATCGCAAGTTTGAAGAATACGCAAACCGCGAAGGCGACATCGTTTCCGGCATTGTTCAAAAAACAGACACGAAGTACACATTGCTCGACCTTGGTCGCGTGGAAGCACTTCTTCCACAAGCCGAGCAAGTGCAAGGCGAAGTGCGCGAACCAAATGCGCGCCTCAAGGCATACATCGTCGAAGTTCGCAAGACTCCAAAGGGGCCACAAATTGTTGTCAGCCGTACGCACCCTGGACTCATCAAGCGATTGTTCGAGCTTGAAGTGCCAGAAATTGCTGATGGCGTTGTAGAAATCAAGGCCTGCTCGCGCGAACCAGGGCAACGCACAAAAATTGCCGTTTGGTCAAACGACCACAACGTCGATCCAGTGGGTGCCTGTGTTGGTGCTCGTGGTGGTCGTGTTCGCATGGTCGTCACCGAATTGCGCGGCGAAAAAGTTGACATCATTCCATTCAGCGAAGACGTTCGCGACTTCATTGCTAAAGCAATGTCGCCTGCAAAGGTCACCGATGTTCGATTGAGCAGTGACGGTACTCAAGCCGACGTCATCGTGCCCGACTTCCAACTCTCGTTGGCAATCGGCAAGATGGGCGTCAATGCCAACCTCGCTGCACGACTTACGGGTGTGCGTCTCGACATTAAGAGCGAGACACAAGCTGCCGACGAAACTTCTGGCTACACCGCAGTCGTTACCGAGGATGCTCCTGTTGCCGACTACGCCGAAGGCGAGTGGGTCACAAACGCAGAGTCTGGCGCGATGGAGTGGCATGCGGCTGACGGTTCTGTAGTAAGCCAAGAACAGTGGGCACAAAATACAGGATCTGCAAATGATGACGCTGCAACAAATGGTGAGGGGAACTAACACTTGGCCAAGATCTTGCGCGTTCATGAGCTTGCTAAAGAGCTCGGCATGTCCAATCAGGAGACCCTTGATTTGTGCGGCAAGATGGGCATTGGTGTAAAAACTCAATCGTCAACAATTATTGAGCAACAAGCCGACCGTGTGCGCACAAAAGCGCAACGCGAAGGTCTTGTGCGCGATGTGCAGCCCGAAGAACCTAAGCCAGTAAAAAAAGCGGTCAAGAAGGCTGCTGCAAAAACATCTGATGACGGAGCTGACGAGAAGGCGCCCGTCAAAAAAGCTGTTGCGAAAAAGGCTGTTGCAAAGAAAGCCGTTGCAAAGAAAGCCGTTGCGAAAAAGGCTGTCGCAAAGAAAGACGCTGCTGAAGCGACCACGTCCGATGCGCCAGTTGCAACGGCATCAGCATCGGCAGATGTTGTTGACACACCAAAAGCTCCAGTTGCACATGCGCCAGTGATTTCATCAGCGCGGCCAATTCAATCAACTGCGCCGATTGCTCGCCCTGTATCTACTCCTGCTCCAGCGCCTGCAACGAGTGCTCCAGTTGCTGCAACACCAGCTGCACATGTATCGACTTCGTCGACAACACCGGCTACGCCAACTGCACCAGTTGCATCTGCGCCAACTGCGCCAACTGCACCAGTCGTTCGCACTGCACCAAGTGGTCGCCCAATTCCTCCACCGCCAGGAAGCAGCCGCCCAATCCCGCCTCCACCTGGTGGCGCTCGTCGCCCTGGCGACGCGGGTGCAAGTCGTCCTCCTCTCACGCGTCCAATTGGTCCAACAACTGGTCGCCCGGGTGGTGGCGCAGGTGCACGAACCGGTCGTTTGTCGGGTACTGCACTAGGTCGTGGCCCTGTTGGTACTGGCGGCCCTCTGCGTCCTTCGGCTCCAGGTAGTGCTCGTCCAGGCGGTCCAAGTGCTCGTCCAGGCGGTCCAGGCGGTCGTCCTCCGTTCGGTGGCGGTGGTGCTGGTCGTCCAGGTGGTCCAGGTGCTGGTGCAGGAGCACGTCCGGGTGGTCCGGGCGCAGGCGGACCAGGTCGTCCAGGTGGCGGTCGTCCAGGTGGCCCAGGTGGCGGTCAACGTCGCGCTCCAAAAAAGAAGTCTCGTGCACGTCGTCGTCAAGACTTCGACGAAATGTTGCCCCAAACCACTACGGGTTACACAGCAAGCCATGCATCGGTGCCAGAAGGCATCATCATTATCGAGCGCGGATCATCGGCGCAAGAGTTTGCTCCTAAATTAAATCGCACATCTGCTGACGTTGTTCGCTATTTGCTCGAGCACGGCGAAATGGTGACTGCAACAATGACGCTCGCCGATGAGCAAATGGAATTGTTTGCACTCGAAGTTGGCGCAGAAATCTTGCTTATTGATCCAGGTCAACAAGAAGAGATGGAATTGCAAGCAATGTTTGACGACTCCGATGATGACGACGAGACGTTGCAGCAGCCGCGTTCGCCAATCATCACAGTGATGGGTCACGTCGACCACGGCAAAACTACGTTGCTCGACCGCATTCGCTCAACAAGCGTGGTCAGTGGCGAAGCCGGTGGCATCACGCAGCACATCGGTGCTTACCAAGTTGTCAAAGAGGGCAAGTCAATCACCTTTATCGATACACCAGGTCACGCTGCATTTACCAAGATGCGCGCTCGTGGTGCTCAAGTGACCGACATTGTCGTGTTGATGGTTGCTGCCGATGACGGTGTCATGCCACAAACGATCGAAGCCATTAGCCATGCTCGCGCAGCCGAAGTTCCAATCGTTGTTGCCATCAACAAGATCGACAAAGACAACGCAGATGTGCAGCGAGTACTTGCTCAACTTGCAGAAAATCAACTCACCCCAGAAGCATGGGGCGGAGAAACAATTGTTGTAGAAATGGCCGCACAAAGTGGTCTCGGCGTGGACGACTTGCTTGAGCAGTTGAATGTCTTGTCCGAAATCGAAGAGTTCACTGCCAACCCAACCGGTCGCGCCAAGGGCATCGTGCTTGAAGCACAGCTCGACATTGGTCGTGGTCCAGTTGCCACTGTTCTTGTCGACAAGGGCACACTCAAAGTTGGCGACCCAATCGTTGCCGGCGCTGCATGGGGCAAAGTGCGAGCACTCATCAACGATCGTGGCGAGCAGATCAAAGAAGCCGGACCATCAACACCTGTGCAGGTACTTGGTCTCAGCGCTGTACCAAATGCTGGCGACGAATTCAGGTCTGCACCAAACGAAAAGACTGCAAAGACCGTGGCCGAAGCCCGCGAACAGCGATATCGCACCCTCAATCAGCGTGGTGACGCACGCGTGCAACGTAGTGTCAAGTTGGAAGACATCTTCTCTCAGATTCAGGCTGGCGAAGTTGCAACGCTCAATGTCATCATCAAATCTGATGTGCATGGATCATTGGAAGCCGTGACCGAAAGCTTGCGCAAACTCGAGCGTGACGACGTACGGGCAGCATTTGTGCACCGTGCTGTTGGCGCGATTACCGAAAACGACATTGCCCTTGCTGCAGCAACCAACGCGACATTGATTGGTTTCAATGTGCGGCCAGATCGCAAAGTGCGAGACATGGCTGCTGCTGAAGGCGTCGAGATCCGCACCTACGAAATCATTTACAAATTGATCGAAGACATCGAAAAAGCAATGAAGGGCATGCTCGCCCCAGAATTCGAAGAAGTGGTCACGGGCGAAGCTGAAGTGCGCGAGATCTTCCGTGCGCCAAAGGTTGGATCGATCGCAGGTTGCTCTGTGCGCATGGGTGTTGTGACTCGTGGCTCAAAGGTTCGCTTTCTACGCGATGGCACAATCATTTGGAAGGGTGCAATTAATACTTTGCGTCGCTTCAAAGATGACGTGCGTGAGGTTCGTGAAGGTTTCGAGTGTGGCATCAGCCTCACCGATTTCCAAGACCTCAAAGAAGGCGACATCATCGAAACCTTCGAGTTGCGCCAAATCGCGCGCGACTAGTCTTATTGGTCATGCACGACCTAAATTTTCATTTCGATCCAATTTGCCCATGGGCGTGGATTACCAGTAGGTGGGTAACCGAAGTGCAGCAACTGCGCAACTACGACGTGTCGTGGAAATTCATCTCGCTCAAGATGATTAATGAAGGCACCGATTACTCGACGATGACACCGGGTCATTTGGAGGGTCATATCTTCGGTCTTGAGATACTACGCATAGCAAGTGGCGCGCGAGCCGCCGAGGGCAATGCGGCTGTCGCACATGTGTACACCGCGTTTGGCACTGCATTGCATACCAATCACCGACGCGAAGAGGCAATGAAAGATTCGCCAGCGTTTTACGTCAAAGTGCTGACCGAAGCTGGTTTGCCAGTGAAGTGGGCCGAATCAAGCACTGACACTACGCATGATGAAGTCATCCGATTTGAATCTCAGGCAGCACTTGAACGCACTGGCAAAGATGTTGGCACACCGATCATCACCTTCAACCCACAGACAGATCGCGAAGCGAGTCTCTTTGGTCCTGTGATATCAAAAATCCCGCGAGGCGATGATGCAGTTCGACTCTGGGATGCGTTGCAAATCATTGCAGATGCTGGTGTGTCAGAGATCAAGCGCACACTTCGTGGTCGACCACAGTACGACTAGTTACATTAAGGGATGTCGAGTAAGACTTTGCTGACGAGGAGAAGTTGAAATTATGAAAGTTGTTTACACACCAGCACATATGGGCCACAACCCTCACCAAGAAATCGCAGCGTCGCGGTCTGCATCACCCTTTGAACATATTGGTCGCGCAGAAGCGATCAAAGAGACATTGATCAACGATGCGAGCATGGAGTTTTTGTCGCCAACCGAGTGGGGCACAGAGCCAATTGATGCAGTGCACACGCCAGGGCTCAACAAATTTCTGATGACCGCATGGGCCGACTATCAACGCGAGATGCGTCCAAGTCACGAAGTTGTTCCAGATTTCTTTTACCGCCCGTCGTTGCGCGAAGCAATGAGCCAGATTGAAGAGCCTGTAGCAGTCAACGCCCGACTTGGTTGGTGGTGCTTCGAGACAACGACACCGCTCACCGAAGGCACCTATACGGCAGCACGCGCTGCGGTCGATACGGCACTAACAACAACCAAACTTGTGCTCGATGGCGAATCATACGCATATGGCCTGTGCAGGCCTCCTGGCCATCATGCGACTACCGATCTGTATGGCGGATATTGCTTCTTTAATAATGCAGCAATCGCTGCACATCATGTCGCAACAACTACAGGCACAAAGGTGACGGTGCTCGATGTGGATTATCACCATGGCAATGGCACGCAAGAGATTTTTTATGAGCGCGACGATGTGCAGTATGTGTCGTTGCATGGCGACCCGCAGCGCGCATACCCATACTTCACCGGCTTCAGCGACGAGCAGGGCTCGGGCAAAGGACGTGGATCTAATTTCAATGTTCCGCTTGCCGCGCGTACCGAAGACGATTTCTATCTTTCAGCACTCGACAAAGCGTGTGTGGCAATCACCAAATTCGGCCCAAGCATGGTGATCGTTTCACTCGGTCTCGACACATTTTTTACCGACCCAATTAGCGACTTGTCGGTTACTCAAGACGGTTTCAAACGCAGTGGCGACTTGGTGCGTCAGATGGGTTTGCCAACAGTGGTGTTGCAAGAAGGCGGATACGACGTAGATGCTTTAGGCAACAACGTGCAAGCATGGCTGCACGGTCTCGCTCAGTCGTAATCAACGTGAGCAATATTCAAGAACCGCTAGCGCTCGTCACCGGTGCAACTGGCTACGTGGGTGGTCGTCTTGCACCGATGTTGCTCACCGAAGGTTTTCGCGTGCGCGTGCTGGTGCGCTCAGCCTCAAAACTGCAGGGCTCCCCGTGGGCGAATCAGGTTGATATTTGCGAGGGCGATGCTTTTGACGAGACTTCGCTTGCGCGCGCACTCAGTGGCGTGTCGGTTGCGTATTATTTGCTGCATTCAATTAGCAGCGGCGCCGATTTCGACAATCTTGAAGCGGAGATGGCGACAAAGTTTGCTCAGGCTGCAAAAGATGCTGGTGTCTCGCGCATTATCTATCTCGGTGGCATTGCAAATGATCAAGAACTGAGCAAACATTTGCGATCACGACAAGCTGTTGGCGAAGTGCTTGCTTCAACAGGGGTTTCGGTCATCGAGCTTCGCGCCGGTGTCATTATCGGGTCTGGTTCGGCGTCTTTCGAAATGCTGCGTTACTTGACTGAGCACCTACCAGTAATGGTGACACCAAAATGGATTGACAATCCAACTCAGCCGATCGCGATCATCAATATCTTGCATTTCCTTGTAGAGGCCGCGCGTGCACCGATCTCGGTGCGAGGTGTCTATGACGTCGGTGGATCTGAAAAGGTTACGTATCGCTCGATGATGGCGTGTTTTGCCAAAGTATCTGGTTTGCGTCGACGCATCATCGTCAAAGTTCCACTGCTCACGCCAAAGATCTCGAGCATGTGGGTTGGGCTCGTCACTCCTGTTCCATCGTCGATTGCGCGACCACTGATTGACTCGCTGATCAGCAAAGTTGTCGTTGACGAAAGCAAATCGGTGCTCAATGTTTTGCCACCGCCACCTGGCGGTATTCTCTCGTTTGAAGAAGCGGTGCGCCGTGCGCTCGAGCGCACCAATGTGCCCACTCGTTGGACTGATGCTTCGCTCCCATGGTTGCCGTGGGACGTGGCGCCAACAGACCCATCGTGGACAGGTGGCTCAATTTTTGTTGATGAACGAACACGCATCACCGCTGCAAATGAACAACAAATTTGGAAAGTGTTGTCGTCAATTGGGGGAGCAACAGGTTGGTTTGGTTTCGATTGGGCGTGGCGCTTGCGTGGTCGTCTCGACTCGGTGTTTGGTGGCGTCGGTATGCGCAAAGGACGCCGCGAAGAGGGTGTTCTGCGAGTTGGTGATCCAATCGATTTCTGGCGAGTCGCGTCTATCGACCCAGGTGTTTCGCTGGTGTTGCGCGCCGAGATGAAACTGCCCGGTCAGGCTTGGCTCGAGTTTCGACTCGATCCGATTGCAACTGGAATTGCTGTTACACAGCGCGCAGTATTTCGCCCTCGCGGCTTAGCAGGGCGCTTGTATTGGTGGGTGTTACTGCCGTTTCACGCTGTCATATTTCCTGGGATGCTTCGAAACGTGCTGGCCAAAGCCGAGTCGCGTTAGTCGTCGAATTGGACGGTCGCTCGAGCGTCGTCCATCTGAGCCTCGGTAGGTTTGCGGAAAATTATGATCATCGTGATTCCTGCAGCGAGGTACACAAACCCGTTCATGATCCACGCAATGTGCATTTCTTTCATGTCAACCAAATCGAGCGAAGTTCCTGCTCGCCGAGCTGCCTCTATGCGCCCAAGTGCAGGAGCCGCAATCGCAAGCGACAATGCCGCGCCAAGTGCCGTACCTATTTGGCGAGCCGTGGTGTTGAGTGCAGAGCCCATCGCCAACTGAGTTGGTTTGAGATAGGCAGTTGCCGAACTTGACAGTGTTGAAATGACCAAGCCGACACCAAACCCAGTGAGGAGCATCCACGGCAAGTAATGCGTGAGATAACTGGGCTCAATGGGAATAAACGTAGTCAGGCCAAACGTGCCAACACTGAGCATGATCGAACCAGCAAGCAAGATGCGTGCATGTCCAAATCTGTTTGCATACTTGCCCGCGAATGGTGCAACCAAAGCAGCCATGCCAGGCCCTGGCATGGTGGCGAGGCCCGATTGCGCAACGCTAAAACCCCACACTGCCTGAATCCAAAATGTGTTGAGCAGCCACATGCCAATAAAGCCCACGCTAAACAGCAGACCCGAGAGGTTGGCTGCCAATACAAATGGCAATCGAAAGAGTTTCAAGTCGAGTAGCGGGTCTGTCACGACTCTGCAACGTTGAACGAACAGTGCGACTAAGACGAGGCCAAGAATGATCGAGCCAAGTGTTTTGGTATCTGTCCAGCCCCATGCTTCGCTTTGCGAAATGCCAAGCACCACAAGTGCGATACCCGCAAAGCCAAACACGACACTTGGGTAATCCACTTTGCGCTGCGCATTTGGATCTTTGCTTTCATGCAAGATCTTGCGGCCGAGCAAAATGGTGACAACGGTAAATGGAATGTTGATAAAGAACAGTGAGCGCCAACCAAGCGAGTCGACAAGGATGCCACCAACGGATGGTCCGAGTGCTGCAGCGAGACCTCCTGTTGCACCCCAGATGGCGATTGCTTGAGTGCGTTTTTCCACCGGAAACTCGGGCAACACTAATGCGATCGATGCAGGAGTAAGTTGCGCACCGCCCATTGCCTGAATAATGCGGGCAAGTATTAGCACCCATGTGGTTGGTGAGATACCGCAAAGCAGCGACCCGACGCTAAAGATGAAGAGTCCACGCAGAAACGAGCGCTTGCGACCATATACATCGGCAAAGCGACCTGCCGTCAGCAGCCCCGCAGCGTAAGCAATTGCATATGCAGAAAAGACCCAGGTGATGAGGCTTCCACCACCGAGGTCGGCTTCGATAGTGCGCTTGGCCACAACAACAATTGACACATCGAGCGAGACCAAAAATGTTGCAATAGCCGTCAGGCTGAGCACTTGGTATGCGCGCGGTATCCGCGATACGAATGAAGTTGTCATAAACGACCCGTCAACTGTGCTTGTTTCCCCAAGACAATGACTGTAGTGATCGCGCACTCGTTGCCTATCAGCGAAGGGACGTTTGCTGTACTACCGACTTGCTGTTCTTGCGATCACACTCCGGCGGGAAGTGCCACTGATCACTTCAATCGACTCGTTGGTTTACTATGAACGAGGTAATACTGAATCATTGATGGATGCGCAGCTGAAGATTCGGATGACAGTATGACGGCCATTGGGACTGTCGCACCGCGAGTACATCTGGACTACGCGCGCCGACCGATGCTGGTTTTCTGGGAGACTACGCGCGCCTGTCAACTAGCCTGTCGACACTGTCGCGCTAGTGCCACTGCGCAGCAATTACCTGGCGAACTCACCACAGCTGAGGGCCGAAACTTGATCGACCAAGTTGCTGGCTTCGGACGCCCCTATCCGATTCTCATCTTCACGGGTGGTGATTGCTTGCTGCGCTCCGATCTCTTCGACCTGGTTAAGTACGCCACCGGTCTTGGTATTCCAGTGGCACTTTCGCCGTCAGTCACGCCAGCTCTTACTCCGCTCATGATCGATCAAATATCTGCCAATGGCGTCAGAGCGGTCTCAATCAGTTTGGACGGTGCAGTGGCCGCGACGCACGATGGAGTGCGAGGTATCCCAGGGCATTTCGAGGACACGGTGCAAGCGATTCGTGCGCTGGTCGCGGCCGGTCTCACCGTGCAGATCAATACCACGGTGATGCAAGCGAACGTTGAGGAACTCGCGGACATCGCCGCTCTGGTCTCAAACTTGGGGGCGAACATTTGGGAAGTCTTTTTCCTAGTTCAAGTTGGGCGCGGCACGGCCTCCGAAGCGGTCAGTCCGATTGAACACGAAGATATTTGTCACTTCTTATACGATGCTTCGCACTACGGCTTCATCGTTCGCACGGTCGAGGCTCCGTTTTTTCGTCGCGTAGTGGCCCGTCGGAAAGCTGGAGACCCAACCCCCGACAGCGACTTGTATTTAGCATTGTCGGGGCGGCTCAAGACGCTGATTGGACCGGCGATGAGACAACCCAAGGCGCACACCGCAGCCACTCGTGATGGCAAGGGGATCGTCTTTGTCGCGTATGACGGCGATGTCTATCCAGCGGGATTCCTGCCGCATTCTCTCGGCAATGTGCGACTAGATCCGATCGCTCAGATCTACCAAGACGATCCGCTGTTGCGCCGAATTCGGGCTGGCAATTTCACTGGTCGTTGTGGCTACTGCGAGTATTCCGATTTGTGTGGGGGCTCGCGCGCTCGGGCGTTCGCCGCGAGTGGAGACCCATTAGCGGAGGATCCGGCGTGTCTCTATCAACCCAATCGACCTGACAACTAGTCGAAGGCAGCAAGGCACAACAACGCCGCTCGCTCACCGGAGCGAACACATGCGGCGATACCCAACCCATCGTAGGACGCTCCTGCGAGTGCTAACCCCTGATGACCCTCAAGGTCTGAGCGAATCTTTGCCACGAGTTCAAGGTGCCCCACTTCAAGTTGCGGAATCGCCGCGGGCCAGCGCTGCACGTGATACTCGGCTGGCTTCACGGCGATACCGGTTGCGTCTTGCATGTCGCTATGTAGTCGAGCGACCAATGCCGCATCGTCAAGGTTGTCGATTTCTTGTTCTCCAACACGGCCGCTCGAGAATCGCACGAGGGCATAGGTTGGATCAATCAGATGCGGCCACTTAGTGCTCAGAAACGTCGCTGCCTTGAGCAATCGACGTCTCGAGGAGGGCACGAGTAGACCAGTTCCGGTCAGTGCGCGAACTTTCGTTATCAACGCCTGCGGATATGCAACGACGGCTGTGGCAACAGAGGCATACCGCACGTGTCCCAACATCTCGGCAGCATTTTGCGACAATGATCTGATCAGATCGGCGGCGATCATGGCTGGAACCGCTAATACGATCGCGTCCGCTTCTCTGACTAGACCGTTAGTCGCCTCGAGTTCGTAGCGCCCATCCGACATTTTCTTTATTGAGTTAATCGAAGTGGATGTTTGAATCTCGATTTCGGTATCGGCTAACACTCGTTGCACCACTGTGGTCAAGCCGTTGGCAAAAGTAGCAAACGACATGGTCGGTCCGTTTTGTCGTACCCGCCGTTCAAGAATCAGCGAGCCTCGCGCGTCGGCAACGGTTGCGATATCCGGTGCAATTGCCCGAAGACTCAATCGGTTGACGTCGCCGGAATGCAGACTTCCGAGCACAGGGTCAACGAACCGTTCAACGACCTCGTGACCGAATCGTTGGCCGATGAACTGACCGACGGCGATATCGCTGCCGATATCACGTCGTGGCACCAATGGTTCTAGTCCGGCCCGCACCAAACCCCCAATGGACATCATCCCCGAATTCAAAATCGGAAGTAGACGTTGTGGACCAGCTGGACCAACTCCTGCTGGAAGACTGCGCAGACCACGCTGTGTCCAGATCCACGACTTGCTCGGATTGGATGTGATGAGTTCGTCAGTCAGACCAAGCTCCGAAATGAGAGCGCTCATTCCTGGCGCACCAGTGTGCACGGCTTCGGCTCCCATGTCGACAAGGTGTCCGGCGACGGTGGCCGTTCGAATTTGACCTCCGAGCACGGGGGCTGCTTCAAAAATGGTGACACGAATGCCCTGTTGAGACAGTCGGCGGGCGCACGCTAATCCGCTGATGCCACCACCAACAACGGCGACGTTACGACAAGAGATAACTGACAACTTCCGCGGCAGTCCATCCGTCGGGATGGAGCGTGATCATGTTGGACGTGCCGTTGGAGTCCACTCCCAGAGTTACTAAAGGGAGTTCTTGATAACCGTCGTTACGGGTTTGTCCCAATCCAACATTGGTCATCAGTCCATTGCAGAGGCACTTGCGTCCGACAGTCTCGTCGATTACTCCGCCTTTGCGTAGGTAATGACGAATGGGTTCGCCTGGGCAGCGGTAACCAACGATGCCGGGTTCGCGTTCATAGGGAACGCGAAGATAACCAAGGTCGCAAAGACGAGGTCGGGCATCGTTCTCTTTTGTGACAGAAAGCGTGCCCGATAGTGACGCAACCTTAAACGGGAATCCTGTCGGTGAAGCCAGCGGGTCGGTACGAACCACGAGTCGTGAGGCGGCCAGTTCAGTGAGCAAGTTCTGGCGAACAACTTCGCTAAATCCGGACTCGGCAGATAAGGCAAAGAGTGTGCCCACCTGAACCCCAACGGCGCCGCTTGAGTGTGCAGTTTTGAGTTGTTCTGGCGTGGAGTAGCCGCCAGCTAGCCAGAATGGCAGTCCGATCTTGGCGACCTTGTCGATATCCGCGTTGTCGCGTGGGCCGTAAATCGGCTGACCATCTTCGTCCAGGACGAGATCTCCGCGAGGGGGAGCATTGTGTCCTCCGGATCGTGGTCCCTCGATGATAAAACCGTCTGGTCTTGTCGCCTCGTTCCGGGCTAGGTAAGCAGCCAACATGTGCGCAGAGATAATCGCAAGGAACATCGGAGGACGCAACGGAGCCAACCCGCCACCGGTCAAGACTTGTGGATCCAACCCGATGCTGTATCCCGTCGTGGCTCCGTCTACATGCAACTTCAACGAGCACAACTGGTGGTTGGCTAACTGATTCAGGAGATGGGGGATCTCTGCGGGGATTCCAGCACCCATCACCACATAGTCGACGTCAGCGAGCATCGCCCCGTAGACCGCGCTCGGAGTGGCCATCTGAATTTTTTCCAGATAATTAATCCCGATCAAACCATCATGATTCTCTTTGGCCAACCACACCTCTGCAAAGTTGGCGACAATCGAGAGTTCCAACGCGTCAGCACTCGGATGTAGACCCAGTTTTGGTACCAACAGATATGGTTTACCCTTTACTCTTCCCGTCGGACGAAAGTATCGTCGTAGTACGCGGTGTGCCATCGGCACTACTGGAAACTGTTCTAGAGCACGCCGGATATGGCCACCTACGTCGCCATCTTGCAACCTGCGGGCCACCACGGTGTCCAACGCCGTTCCGGCGACCACGCCGAGTTGTCCAGTTTGTGACACCGCTCGCGCTAACTGCCATGACGAAACTGCCACGCCCATCCCTCCTTGGATGATGGTCGGCAGAGATCTCTTTTGATCGTGAGGAGTGCAGAGATTGAGATCATTCTTCACGGACACCACAACACCTCCAATAATCTATTAGTCTATGAGTATGCGACTAGAGATTACCCGTCGAGCCGAATTGGCTGTACGGGCTATGGCATTTCTTGGCGGCACCACCGAGCGAGTCAAGGGTTCGGTCTTGGCCGAGGAGTTGGGATCAACTTCTGCGTTTGTGGCGCAGGTCGTTGGACCATTGGTCAAAGCGGGGTGGGTTCAATCCGATCCTGGTCCGTTAGGTGGCTACATGAACCGCGTGAGTCTCGATTCGCTCAGCGTGCTTGATGTAATCGAAGTGGTTGATGGGGTGACGGACACTGGTCGGTGTGTTGTCGTCGATCGTCTGTGTGAATCGGAGTCACCGTGCGCGCTCCATAACGCATGGACTCAGGCCCGCGGCGAGTTGACGAAGATTCTTGGCGGTATGTCTCTGTCCGATGTGGCTGCGGGAGCGAAGTTATGACAGTCGCCGACGTGAGTGCATCGGCAAGCGAGCGACCGATGTGGCGTGCTGTTGCCGTGCCAAGCGAACACGGTGGCTGGGGTCTGACGTTGGAGCCGGTGCTATTGGGCTTGTTGATTGCACCATCAATGGTCGGTGCGATGCTTGGAGTTGGGGCCTTCGTTGCATTCCTCTTGCGTACACCGCTGAAGCTCATCGTGATTGAGATCCGTCGAAAGCGCTGGTTGAGTCGTTCTCAGCTGGCAACGAAGTTCGTGATTGGTGAATTACTTGTGCTCGCTTTGATCGCATCTGTTGCACTGCGGGCAGCGGGTTGGTCATGGCTTTTGCCAGTTGTGATTGCGGCGCCACTGGTGGGAGTGGAGTTTTGGTTTGATGTGCACAGCCGTGGTCGGCGGCTCGTTCCTGAGTTGTGTGGCTCTGTCGGTATCGCTTCGGTTGTATCCGTGATCGTGCTCGCCAGCGGTAACAGTTTCGGTTTGGCTATCGGGGCATGGATGGTACTTTCCGCGCGGGCCGTCGGAGCGATTCCGTTCATCCGTGTGCAGATCGCCCGACTACGTGGCACGAGTGAGAGTACTCAGTTGAGTGACGCAGCCCAGGCCGTCGCGGTTGCGATGGGAGTCGCGGCCGTAGTCATTGATCGCCAAATGTTGGCTGGATTCATTGGTCTACTGGCACTTGCACTTTTGCAGTTGGTTTGGGTGCGAAAGGCACCGCTCCCAGCCAAGACGTTGGGGTTGCGCCAAATGGTGCTCGGCGTTGGGATTGTCGCCGTGACGGCCGCAGGCGTGTTGCTATGAGTTTTCCCATTCAATTAAATATCAAAAAGGAGTTATGCGATGACAAAAATTGATTCAATGATGACACTTGGTGCGATGGTAAATGCTCATCCCGAACTCGCCCGCGAGTTCGAACGGCGTGGATTGGACTATTGCTGTGGTGGCAAGCAGACATTGACCGATGCATGTACAAGCAAAGGTATAGATCTGACATTGACGGTCGCAGAACTTACCGCAGCTGTGACCGAAGAGTATTCCACCGAATGGTCGTCCATGGAAGCAGTCGAACTCGTGGATCATTTAGAGTCCACTCACCATCGTTACCTGTGGGATGAGTTGCCAAGACTGTCGGCACTGGTCGCCAAGATTGTTTCGGTTCACGGTGAGCGTCATCTTGAACTCGGCGCAATTGCCACCTGCTACGAAAAAGTTCGCGCTGATCTGGAACCACATCTGCTCAGAGAGGAGCGAGTGTTATTTCCAATGATCCGGGAGTTGGCGGTAGCGCAGTCGATGCCGTCGTTTCACTGTGGTTCAATACAGAATCCCATTTCGATGATGTTGCGGGAGCACGACATGGTTGGTGGATTGCTTGCCCAATTGCGACAACTCACCAATGGCTTCCAAGTACCTGAAGATGCTTGTCCTTCATACAAGGCGTGCTTTGCTGGTTTGGCGGAACTCGAGGAGGACACTCATCTCCATATCCACAAGGAAAACAACCTGTTGTTTCCAATGGTGGTGCGCATGGAGGCTCTCATAGTTTGACCAGGCGTTGCGCGGGAGGTTACTCGTACACCTCTGGGTGGTCGAGAGGGTAGTTGAGCCAAGAAATAATTTGGCGCAAGTTGTGGTATGCCTCCATGCGAGCGGTATCAGTATCAGCAATTTCGGCAGCCTCACATATTGAGTGCAGTCGTCGTGAGAGCGTCGGACCCAACTCGAGTAGTCCTCCTGCGCCTTCGCTTGCCCAACGAGCAAGTACATAGTGAACGAGAGCGCCTTGTGGAATATTGGTCGAATCGGACAGTCCGCGAATCGTTTTCAGTGGATCAACTTTGGAGTAGAGCGCAACATCGGTCTTTAAATTTGCGTCTTTGTCGTTGGCGTCCCAAGGACCATCCCATGGCTCAGTTTCGATCATGTGCAGATGTTAGGTGCCGATTTGATGTCGGAAATACAACAACCAATGCTTTTTTGGGAAATATTCATCTATTAGGCTCGGTTATGTGAGCAAGACTTCGATTGATGCTGCAGGCTTTGTCGATCTAGATCGATACCCGATTGACGTTGAATCTGAGGCACTGCGCAACTTAATCTCAAGCGCACAGTCTTCAATCAAAACCGATGGCTGCGTCGTATTAAAGGGCTTTGTGCGCCCAGAGAAAATTGCTGAATTAGTTTCTGAATGCGACAAGGTCGAAAAATTTGGTCATCGCAATTTCACACGAACGAACCCATATTTTCTGCCTGATCGAGAAGACTTGTTACCGAGTCATCCATTGCGAAGATTCTTTGACAGATCCAATGCCTTCGTGCCGGCCGATAATTTTGGAGACAACAGCGCATTGAGGGCTATTTTTGACTGGCCAGTGTTTGCTCCATTCATCAAAGAAGTGTTGGACGAAGAAAAGTTTTTTCCTTATGCCGACCCATTGGCTGATGTCATCGTCAATTTGGCTGAAGAAGGCAATGGATTTCCATGGCACTTCGATACCAATAATTTTACAGTTACCTTGGCAATTCAGAATGCGCAATTTGGTGGCGAGTTTGAATACAGCCCGATGGTGCGCTCACTGACCGAAGAGAACTACCCGCAGGTTGAAAAAGTTTTAGATGGTGACAAGAGTCTGATCAAAACAATTCGACTCGAACCGGGTGATTTGCAGATTTTCAAAGGCAGGTATTCACTACACCGGGTTGCGCCATTGCGTGGGACAAGAAAGCGTTATGTTGCAATCTTTAGTTATGTAGCCGAGCCAGGCATGGTCAGCAGCCCGCAACGAGCCAAAGAGCTGTATGGCAAGGTGTTGCCAATTCATCTCGAGCGCGCAGGGTTGCGTGCTGATGCATTAATCGATTGACAACAATTTGGACATGTTTTCGTGATGAAGGCCGTTGTAACAACAGGTAACGGTGGGTACGACAAACTCGAGTACCGGGATGTGCCAACGCCCGTTGTAGGTGCGGGCGAAGTGTTGATTCAGGTTTTAGCAGCAGGGGTAAACAACACCGAGATCAACACACGTTTGGGTTGGTATTCACAATCTGTGACCATGGGTACGAATGCAGTTGCCAACATTGACGAGTTGGCTGAAGTTCAAAAACCTGATGGCGGATGGAATGTCGCGACGCCGTTTCCATTTATTCAAGGCACCGACTGTTGCGGGAAGGTTGTGGGCATTGCTCAAGATGTTGCGAGCAGTTTTCTCGGCACTCGCGTACTCGTGAGACCATGCATGCGACCCGATGGCTTTGGTTCGATGCGCAATATCTGGATGGGTTCTGACTTCGATGGGGCTTTCGCTCAGTTTGTAAAAGTGCCAGCAAGTGAGGTCTTTGTAATCAAGTCACATTGGAGTGATATCGAGCTGGGTTCGATTCCGTGTAGTTATGGTTCGGCTGAAAATATGTTGCATCGCGCAAAAGTTTGGGCAAATGAACATGTGCTCGTTGCCGGCGCATCGGGAGGCGTTGGTTCTGCAGCCGTGCAGTTGGCAAAACTGCGTGGAGCCATGGTGACGGCGATAGTCGGTGCCGACAAGGCTCAGCATGCGATCAAAATTGGCGCGGACCGAATTGTTGAGCGGGGCACCGATATCGCAGCAGCTTTGGGTCAAGAAACTGTCGATGTGGTTGTCGACAATGTCGGCGGAAAAGATTTTGAGTCAATGTTGCAAGTGCTGCGTCGGGGCGGCCGTTACGTTTCGTCAGGAGCAATTGGTGGCCCAATTGTCAATCTAGATCTACGAACGTTTTACCTGAAGGATTTGACCCTGATCGGTTGCACAGCGTGGGATGAATCGGTGTTTGAAAATCTTGTGTCTTATATCGAAAAGAATCAGATCAAGCCAGTCGTGGCAAAAAGTTTTGCATTGCGTGACATAGCGCAAGCCCAAAGCGAATTTTTAGAGAAAAAACACTTCGGCAAATTCGTGTTAGTACCAGAGCACTAATACATCAAGGTGCAAGAGGGGCAGTTCAAAAAGATCGCGTTTTAGACCGACTTGATGTCGGCAATCACTTGCGCCCAGCGGCTTTGATCGCTTGAGTATGGGGCATAGAAACTGAGGCGTTGAATAACGTCGCCGTAGCGTTTGGTGAGTTCGGGTGCAATTGTCTCGGGTTCGCCAACAACAGCAAACGTATTGAGGACCTCGTCGGTGATGAGATCACCCATCTCGACCCACTTGCCCTGCTTGGAGAGTGCATTGAGTTGGGGTTGCAGATCGTTCCAGCCGTGCAACTCGAGCACGCCAGAGTAGGAGGGTGTAGAGCCGTAGAAAGCAATTTGTTGGCGTGTGCCTGCGGCTGCTTGTTGCATCTCATCTGCGCTGTTGCCAGTGACAACAAAGCTTGGTCCGACGATTTCAAAACCTTCCATGGTCTTGCCGGCTTTGGCGCGACCGCGACGCAGTGCGGGGAGTGTGACTTCGCGTAGATATTTTTCAGTTGTAAAACCGTGACAGATAAAACCATCACACACTTCGCCAGCAACTTCGGTCATCATTTCGCCAACACCTGCAAGAAATATTTTTGGTACTCCAAAGTCACCGAGGTCTTTTTTGTCTGGCGCGAAAAATGGTGTCATCAGTGTGTGCTGATAAAACTCGCCACGAAACTCGAGAGGTGCTCCGGTCAGCCACGTGTTCCAGATGGCACGAATGGCCAAGATCATCTCGCGCATGCGAGGAGCAGGGTGGCTCCACTCCATGCTGAAACGCTTGGTGATGTGTGGTTTGATTTGGCTACCCAAACCAAGAATGAAACGGCCTTTGGAATACGACTGCAAGTCCCATGCCGTGTTGGCAAGCGTCATTGGGTTGCGGGCGAAAGCAACTGCGATGCTTGTGCCGATCTCGAGAGTGCTCGTGTGTTCGGCAGCGAGCAGTAGTGGCAAGAACGGGTCGTGCGATGTCTCGGCTGTCCAACCACCGGTGTAGCCAGCGCGCTCGAGGTCTTGGGCGCTCGATGCGGCGTTGTGCAATGAACTGGGAATACCGCCGTCGAGTTTCATGAGTCTGTGCGGTTTTCGCGCAAAAACTTTTCGAGCTCTGCAGCAAGTTCGTCGCCGCTCGGAAGTGGTACGCCACCAAAACCCGTGGTCAGTGTGCCGTTGCCGCTGTGCTCGGCGTCGAATGCAATCTCGAGTTGGGTGAGCATCGCTGCGTGTTCTGGATTGGTGCGCACAAGTTGATCGAGACGTTCGCGCTGAATTACTGATTGCTCGTGAATGCCACTGATGTCAAGGGTGAGACCGCCAACATCACACACTGCACCAAGCAGTGCAGCCGATGCCGGTGGGTACGCCATCGACGAGACATAGTGTGGAACTTGCGCCCACAATCCCAGTGCATCAATGTTTTGATCGTGAAGCGCGTGCTCAAGTGCTGCCTCCATGCCAGCCGGCACATCGAGCGAGCTCTTGATGTAAGGGAGAGACTGGATGAGTGATGCATTTGGGGAAGTGCACGAAATCTGTACTGCTCGCGTGTGCGGTGTAGCGACCGGATATGCACCCAAGCCGAGCATGCGGCGCACGCCGAGCGTGGTTGACAGGTTGGCTACTTCAGTGGCAAATTGCTTCCAACGAGAGTCTGGCTCGGGGCCGGTGAGCAACAGAACGTCGCGGTGATTGACATCATGACCGATCATCAAGTGTGGAGCAGACCAGTCGAGTTTGGTATTGACACCATCGCGAAGTTCCATTGTTGGTCGTCGTGCGCGGTAGTCGACAAATAGATCGGTATCAAATTCGAGCAACATTGTGGCGCCGGTTTCCGAGATGAGAGATTCCATTGCATTGCCAGCAGCAACACTCGTGTCGATCCAGCCGGTGAACATGACCACCAATAAAGGCTCGCTGAGTTGCGGGAGGCTGTTTCCAAACGATTCAGAAATGCGATATGCGTCGCTCATTATGAGATCAGTGTAGGCGTGACAGCAACATTTCGGCTTTTTGTGCCGATGCTTCAACCTGCAATTTGAAAGGCTCAAAATCGCTTACATCATGCGCGCCCATTGCGCCGGAAATGTAGCGGGCGTAGACGCCTTCAATAATGCAGGCCAGTTTCCAATAAGCAAATGCGACGTAATAGTCGAGATGCGAAATGTCTCGACCAGAAATTTGTGCATAGCGTTGCGCAAGTTGCGCACGATCTAAGAAACCTTCGGCGGTAGTTGTGCCAAACGTAGTGCCAGATGGTTCGTCGGTAGGTCCGCTCCAATAGACCATCAGCAAGCCGAGGTCGGCGAGTGGGTCGCCGAGCGTGCACAACTCCCAGTCCAGCACCGCAATGATGTCGCCAGCATCATTGATCATGCAGTTGTCGAGTCGGTAGTCGCCATGCACGATGGTCGCAGGCCCCTGAATTGGCAAATGCTTGAGCAGTCCATCGTGAACGCGATCGATCGCACCGAGTTCGCGTGTTTTGGATGCATTCCATTGTCCATACCAACGCTTCAGTTGGCGCTCGATGTAGCCATCGTGGCGACCAAGCTCGCCTAAGCCAACTGCGACCGGATCGACGGCATGAATTGCGGCCATGGTGTCGACAAGAGAGTGACTTGCTTGCAGACGAGTCGTTGGTGTGAGTACGCGCGATGCTATTTCCGGATCGCGCACAATGTGACCATCGACAAAACCCATTACATAGAACGGCGCATCATTGACTGTCACATCTGCGCACATGGCAAGTGCTGGGGCTACTGGCACCTTGGTGTTTTGCAACGCCGAAATAACTCGGTGTTCGCGACCCATGTCGTGCGCGCTAGCAAGAGCATGGCTGAGTGGCGGTCGACGCAGTACGTAGTGATGGTTGGCGCTATCGGTCACGCTAAACGTGAGGTTGGAGTGGCCGCCTGCAATGAGATCAAAATGAAAAGGTGCGACAGCACCAGCAACATTTGCCGTGAGCCACCGAGATACCGATTCGGCGTTGATACCCGCAGGCGTTGGGTGCGTTGCATTCATTGACACGCAAACTTAGTCAAGTGAGGGCGTGATGTCATACTCGGCAGTATCGTCGTGGGTATGGCGATTGATGTAACCGATGCAACGTTTCAGGCAGAGGTAATTGAACGCTCAAAGACCACTCCTGTCATTGTGGATCTCTGGGCGCCATGGTGCGGGCCGTGCAAGACGATCGGGCCAATTCTCGAAAAACTCACCGATGCCACCGGGGGCAGGGTGATACTTGCCAAAGTAAATGTGGATGAAAACCCTGCGATTTCTGCAGCGTTCAAAGTGCAGTCGATACCTGCTGTGTATGCGCTCAAAGATGGAGCGATGCTGGATGGCTTTGTTGGCGCGCAGTCCGAGCACGTGATTGCCGAATTTGTGCAGTCACTGATGCCCGAGGGTGGTGTGCCAACTGTTGAGGAGTTATTGGCAGTGGGCGATGAGGCGAGTTTGCGCGAAGCATTTGTGCTCAAGCCAGGCGACGAACAAATTGCAATCTTGCTTGCCGAGTTGCTGCTGGTTCAAGGTGATGTGACGGGCGCGTTGGGTGTGCTGGCATTGGTGCCAGAGACAGACAAGGTGCGGGTTGTGATGGCAGCGGCTCGTGCGGCATTTAGGCCCACCGACGATTTCGACACACAGTTAGCCGCCTTGCTTCCCCTTGTGAAGGCAGACGAAGAAGCGCGAAAGCACTACCTCGAGATCATGGAGAAAATGGGCCCTCTCGACCCCCGCAGTGCTGCCCATCGCAAAAGATTGACTGCACAACTCTTCTAGTTGCCGTACACATGGGGTCGTGCAGCAACGACTCATCGACTTTATTCACTGGATCGGTATAAGTCGAATTTTTGCATCTGCACTTGGGGTTGTGGTTGTGGTGATAGGTGCGTGGTGGGTTGTGCGGGTGCCGCCGCCGCCAACCGAGGCGAGCATTCCGTTTGCAACTACATCGCTCGCTTCGCCGCAAGGACTTTTGCCGAGCGACGGTGTTGCTTCGCCCGATGTTTCGCAACATATTACGGTGTACGTTTCGGGCGAGGTCGTCAAACCAGGTGTGTACGTGTTGTTGGCAACAGCACGAGTGATTGACGCGCTGCAAGCAGCAGGCGGCACAACAAATCAGGCCGATCTCGTTGTGGTCAATCTTGCTGCTCCGCTTGTGGATGCTGCACAAGTGTTTTTTCCTCGCAAGGGCTCAACACCGCACGCGACATTGCCACGACCGCATGCTGGTGTCAACCTGCCAAGTGCTGGTAGCGGTGCGGGCGGCGGCGCAACATCTGCTGCTGGCATTGTCGATATCAATAGTGCAACAGTGTTTGATCTAGATGCACTGCCAGGTGTTGGACCTTCAACTGCTCAAGCGATCATCGATTATCGAGTAGCAAATGGTCCATATGCATCGGTGGAGGATTTGCTCAATGTGCGCGGCATTGGGCCATCAAAACTGGCTGCGATGCGCGCGCGTGTGCGTGTGTGAATGCGAATTTTACAAAGCGCCAAGCACGATTGCGCTCAGCGCCAATGCCAACACTGCACCGATCGCTACACCGATAGCAAGCGGTCGAAATTCGCGCGACCATTCTGGCCAACCCGCAACTGCACGACGTGTTGCGCGCAAGGCCGAGACCTGCCCGAGAGCAAACCAGATTGCGGCACTGGCCAATGTGGCAAACGCATAGCTTGTAAATGTGGAAACAGCGGGAACGCCCGCAATAGACAAAACCGGCAGTGCAATGACCAGCACCAAGTAACCGATGATGCCAAATAGTGATCCGGGTAGCGCCACCAAGATCAAGCCGACGAGCGCGAGTGATGCGCTCATGGCAACGGCGACGACGCCTCCTCGTTTGCGCACCAAGTTGCGGTTAGCAATGACACCATCGACAACGATGCGAGGTGAACGCGGGCGCGCACTAGGAGTTTCTACGTCATTCACACTTCAATCGTACGAGACACGACACGGTCGAAGTGGGAATGCGCTTGAGTTGGGCGACAACAGCATGTTGGCGTTAGCAATTGTGTTGTTGGTGAGCACTCGATTGTCGGGAACACTCGCAAACATGGGCAACTTCATGGTGGGTATTTGTGTTGTGGTACTCATGTTGTTGATCAGACATCGGCAACGCAAAACCGCTGCAATCGCTGGGTGCTCGACAGTTGTTGACGTTGTTGTTTTGTTTGTGGTGGTGGTGATGCTCGGCGCGGGTTTGGGCGCGCATTCGTGGCAGCAACTTCGAGCGCCACAACTCGGTTCGTTTCAGGGTGTTGCGAAAGTGATGGAAGACCCGCAGTGGCGCAACGGCGGAGTGCAGACCGTATTGCAACTCGATGGCGAACGGTTCATTGTCTACGCCTATGGTCTGCCCGCAAGAAGATTGAGCAATCGAAAGAGTGGCGAGGTGCTGTGGGTTTCGGGAGATCGTTTGCGTCTTGAAACGAGCAAACAAAACAGATTGTCGTATCGACACATTGTGGGAACTTTCGCAGTTCTCGAGGTGAGCGACAGATTTGGCAATGGCGCGGTGCTGTATGTGAGCGCAAATAATATTCGCACAGCATTGGCGCGATCTGCGGCAGCGATGCCTCGCGACGAGGGTGCATTGTTTATGGGCCTGATCATTGGCGATGATCGGCAGCAACCGGCGTCAATGATCACCGCATTTCGAAAGAGTGGTTTGTCGCACCTCACTGCAGTGTCGGGACAAAATGTTGCATTTCTCTTGACAGTGATGGCCCCTTTGCTGATGCGTGCTCGGTCGTCGTGGCGGCTTGGACTCACGATGTTTGTGTTGCTGTGGTTTACGGTCGTGACGAGGGGCGAACCTTCAGTGTTGCGAGCCGCGATGATGGCGGGATTCGTTGCGCTGGGCTCTGCGCGCGGACGCGATACACCTGGACGACGCATGCTTGGTCTGGCAATCATTGTTTTAATCGTGTGTGATCCGCTACTTGCGTGGTCGGTTGGGTTCTGGATGTCGAGTTCGGCAACGTTTGGTTTGCTGGTGATCACTCCACAACTTGCACAGGTCATTCCAGGACCTACATGGTTTTCAACCGCATTGTCCACAACGATGGGCGCACAGTTGGGGGTGATGCCGATCACGGCAATCATTTTCCATAGCGCACCGGTGATTGCTCTTGTTACCAACTTGCTTGCAGTGCCTATTGCAGGTGCAGTGATGTTGGTAGGGATTCCGCTTGGGATGTTGGCCGGCATTTTGAGTCAAATCTCGGGAGGTTTGTTGATGTCCACGGTGGTGGCATCGTTGATGTGGCCTGTGCAAATAGCCGTGCGTTGGGTGTGGTGGGTTGCTGTATTGGGCGAGCGAATAAGGATGCATGGCACTGTGAACGCCATCGCTTGGTGCATCGTGGCAATGCTTGTAATTTCTGCGAGAATATCGGCGTGGCGATCTATCTGATTACGGGCAGCGATGCCAGATTGGTTTCGGCCAAACTCACCGACCTCACTGCGCAATTAGTTGGTGACGGCGATCGCAACACGATGCTTCTGAGTCACGACCTTGAAACTCTGAGTGCTGACGAACGCGAGTTGGCAATTGCCACTGCGATGGTCGGGGCGCAGACAAGTTCTCTTTTTGGTGATGAGCGAGTGGTGGTGCTTCGTGGTATCGGTGAAGCAACCGTTGATCAACTCAAGCCACTCGTTGATTACCTTGTACAACCGCTAGCCGAAACACAACTTGTGCTCACCGGCTCGGGCAAGCTTGCAAAATCGATTACTGATGCGCTCAAGCAAGCAGGTGCGACAACCATCAATACGTCTCCGCCAAGTCGTTTCAACGAACTCTCGATGTGGTTTCAAGAACAACTCACTGAAGCAGGGCTCAAAGTCGACTCGGGCGCACTCAAGATGTTGATCGATTGGCTCGGCCAAGACCAAGCAAGACTTCCTTCGATTATCGAAGTGCTGCTTTCCACATACGGCACCACCAAGAAGCTCACTGTGCATGAGATTGAGCCATTCCTTGGACAAGAGGGCAGCGTCATGCCATGGGATTTAACTGATGCGATCGATTTGTCTAACTCACCCAAAGCAATTGCGATGTTGCGGCGCATGATGCGAAGCGGTGAGTCTCATCCATTGCAGTTGATGGCGATTTTGCATAATCACTACGTAAAACTTCTCAAGCTTGATGGACCAGAAGTGCACACCGCAGTTGAGGCAATGGCGATCATCGGCGTGAAAAGCGAGTTTCAAGGAAAGAAATATTTGGAGACCTATAGGAGAATGGGCGCTGCCAGTATTTCGTCGGCCTTGCAATTGTTGGCCAGGGCAGACATTGATTTGCGCGGCGGCAAAGACCTAGAAGAAGAATTGACGATGGAAATCTTGGTCGCAAGACTGAGTCGCATGGGCGGCGCGCCGCAGCATGCGAAAACGGGCGGAAGATCTACTTCGCGGCGTTGATTTTTTTCATCAGGCGGCTCTTTTTGCGAGCAGCTTGACGAGGGTGAATGACGCGCTTTGAAGCGGCCATATCGAGGCGCTTAACGGCGATGCGCAATGCCTCTGGGTTTTCAGGAGTTCCGATTGTCTCGGCGGCGTTCTTTAAGCGTGTACGCACTTCGCTCTTCGTCGCGCGGTTGCGCGAGGTGGCCTTGGCGTTGGTGAGGATTCGCTTCTTTTGGCTCTTGATATTTGCCACTTCGACTACCCGTTCTTTCGTTCGATGCCCTGAAGATTTCAGGACTGTTTAGGCTAACAGCGAATAGGGCGTAGCCCCAACTGTAGAATTTGAGGGCTGAAGAGCCATCGTCACCACCAAAACCTGGCCCAGCAGAACTGAATCGTCTTAATGGATCTCGCAACAATCCGCAATTTCTCGATCATCGCTCACATCGATCACGGCAAGTCGACTCTTTCCGACCGTATTTTGGAGATGACAGGGGCAGTGCAGTCGCGAGACATGCGCGCTCAATATCTCGACTCGATGGATCTGGAGCGCGAGCGTGGCATCACGATTAAGGCCCAAAATGTGCGCGTGCCATGGAAGGGTCACACATTTCACCTCATCGATACACCTGGCCACGTCGACTTTGGGTATGAAGTAAGCCGTTCGCTTGCTGCATGCGAAGGCGTAGTGCTCGTGGTCGATGCCGCGCAGGGGATTGAAGCTCAAACTCTTGCTAACTGTTACTTGGCTCTCGAAAGCAATCTCGAAATCGTTGCAGTACTCAACAAGATTGACTTGCCAGCGGCCGACCCAGATCGATACGCAATGGAAATCGAAAAGGTGTTGGGTATTCCTGCAGAAGATATCTTGCGAATCTCGGCAAAGACTGGCGTTGGCGTGCCCGAATTGTTGGATGAAATCATCGTTCGCATTCCGCCTCCGAAGGGCGATCCCGATGCACCTTTGCAAGCACTAATTTTTGATTCGCAATACGACACCTATCGCGGAGTGGTCTCGAGTGTTCGCGTGATGAATGGACGAATGAATAGCGGCAGCAAATTGCTGTTTATGCAGACCAAAGCCACGCACGAAGTGATTGAAATCGGTGCGCGAATGCCGGTGTCGACGCCGGTCGCCGAACTTGGGCCAGGCGAGGTGGGCTATCTCATTGCTGGTATCAAAGATGTTGGCGAGGCGCGCAGCGGTGAAACGGTCACAACAGCGATCAATTCGGCAACCGATGCCCTCGACGGATATCACGATCCAAAGCCAATGGTATTTTGCGGACTGTTTCCAATCGATGGTGACGACTTTGAAAACTTGCGCGAGAGTCTGCAAAGACTCAAACTCAATGATGCATCAATTGCGTACGAACCCGAATCATCGGGTGCGCTTGGGTTTGGTTTTCGGTGCGGATTTCTCGGCCTGTTGCACATGGAGATTGTGAAAGAGCGCCTGGAGCGCGAATTCAATTTGGCGCTCATTGCTACGGCTCCGTCAGTGGAGTACATGGTCAATAAGACAAATGGCGAGAAGGTAAAAGTTGACAACCCAGCAGACTTGCCGGCGACTGTATATATAGGTTCAATCGAAGAGCCATTTTTCCGAGTCAGCATTATTACGCCAAAGGATTACACCGGTTCACTGATGGAGCTCTGTCAAGATCGCCGAGGCGAGTTGATCAAACTCGAATACTTGTCTCCGGAGCGCGTTGATATGCAGTACACCATGCCGCTTGCAGAAGTAGTAGTCGATTTCTTTGACCAACTCAAGAGCCGCTCTCAAGGCTACGCAAGTTTGGACTACGAGTTGGCTGGTTACCGAGCATCAGACTTGGTGCGTGTAGATATTTTGTTAAATGCATTGCCTGCTGATGCATTTTCCACGATCGTGCACCGCGATAAGGCATACGACTATGGCAATCGCATGTGTGCAAAGTTGCGCGAACTCATTCCGCGGCAAATGTTTGATGTGCCAATTCAGGCCGCCATCGGTGGGCGCATCATCGCGCGCGAAACGGTGAAGGCCAAGCGCAAGGACGTGTTGGCAAAATGTTACGGAGGCGATATCTCCCGAAAGCGTAAGTTGCTCGAAAAGCAAAAAGAAGGAAAGAAGAAGATGAAATCGATCGGCCGCGTAGAAGTGCCCGGCGATGTATTTATCTCGGCTCTTAAACTGGATGACTGAAGACTCCATGAAGAATGGCGGTATGTTTCGATCGTTGAAGAGTTTCAACGCACGATTGTTTTTTGCTGGTCTCCTGTTTTCAAACATCGGCTCGTGGCTGCAACTCACAGCCACCTCTTTTTTGCTCTATCGATTGACTGGTAGCGCTGTTGCGCTCGGCATCAATGCTGCATTGCAGTTTCTGCCGATGCTGTTGTTTGGGGCATGGGCTGGAGCGTTGTCCGATCGCTACAGCCGTCAACGCACCACGATCATCACTCAAACCTTGCTTGCATCGCAGGCCATTGTGCTCGGTGTGTGTGACCTCACAGGCATTATCAACATGCCAATCGTGTTTGTGCTCACTGGTGCACTTGGTGTTATTGGCGCGATTGACAACCCTGCACGACGCGGACTCGTGACCGAACTGGTACCCGAACAAGACATGTCAAATGCGATGAGTCTGAATACTGCAGTGATGACGGGCTCGCGCATTTTTGGTCCGGCCCTTGCGGCAGCCCTGGTTGGTCCATTGGGCACAGGATGGTTGTTTGTTATTAACGGAGTGTCGTATGCAGCGATGTTGTATGGAGTTGCTGGTTTGCGCAAATCGGAAATGTTTTCGCCGCCGTTGCTTCCGGCAGGTGGCACACCTGTGCGAGACGGCTTGCGTTTCGTGCGTCACAACGAGCGATTGCTCGTCTTGTTCAGCATATTTACTTTGATCAGCACATTCGCCTTCAACTATTCCGTGTCACTGCCAAAACTTGCAGACAAAGAGTGGGGTGATCCAAAGTATTACGGCTGGGTGTTGGCGGTTACCAGCATCGGAAGTTTGATCGGTGCATTACTCACCGCTCGATTGCATCGTGCAACGTATCGGTGGGTGGCAACAAATGTGTTGCTGTTGGGCGGCGCAAACATCGGCATGGCATGGTCGCCAAATATTTGGGTTGCGTTTGTGTGGGCAATTCCACTTGGCTGCGGTGGTGCCGCAATGATCTCTGCAGCTAACTCGATCATTCAATATGAATCACCGCCCGACATGCGGGGGCGAATGCTCGCACTCAGTGCAGTTGCATTCTTGGGCTCGACACCGATTGGCGGACCGATTACCGGTTGGGTGGCAGATGCAGTCAGCGTGCAGTGGTCGCTCGGTTATGGCGGAATCATTGGTGTCTGTACTGGTGTCTACATGTTTTTGTGGATTTGGAGAAGTGGTGTCGATCGCAACTAACTCGGTGATGTGGTTTCGGCGAGATTTGCGTCTCTTGGACAACGAGGCTCTAGTTGAGGCTGCACGTGCGGGGAGCGTGACGCCGCTGTTTGTTATTGATCCGCTATTTTTTGAGCGTTCTGGTGCGCCGCGTCTCGTATTTCTGTTGCGCAACTTGCACAAGTTAAACGACTCGATGGGCGGTGCGTTGGTGGTGCGCACAGGCAATCCGGTCGATGTGGTTTCTGCCGTAGCCAAAGAGGTGGGTGCGACCCAAGTATTTGCCGCAAAAGATTTTGCTCCGTACGGTCAGGCTCGAGATGCGCACGTTGACGCAGCACTGCGCACAGTTGGGGCAGAGTTGCGCAGCGTTGGCTCTGCGTATGCGGTAAATCCTGGCGTTGTGCGCAAAGCAGACAACACTCCGTATGCGGTCTTCACACCCTTCTCCAAGATTTGGTTGTCACAAGGTTGGTCGGCTCCATTGCCACAGCCCAAAGTGACGTGGCACGGTGCGCCAACTGTGGCATCCGAAGATCTGCCTGCAGAACCAGAATGCAATGCTCAACTGCCACCAGCAGGACAAGATGCTGCATGGCAGGTGTGGGAAACATTTCGTGATTCGGCACTGAACGGTTATGCCGAGACTCGCAACAATCCGGACATCAATGGCACGAGTCAGTTGTCGCCGTACTTGCGATTCGGCATCGTGCATCCGCGATCATTGTTAGCCGAACTTGGCGACTCAAAATCTCATTCTGTTTTTCGCAGCGAGTTGTGTTGGCGCGAATTTTATGCCGATGTACTTTTTCATCAACCGCGCACGGTGTGGGAAAACTTGCAATTGAAAATGAACAACATGACGCACGACACTGGTGCCGATGCAGTGACTCGATTTGAGGCATGGTGCAAAGGCGAAACCGGTTTTCCAATCGTCGATGCCGGCATGAAGCAAATGCTTGCAACTGGGTGGATGCACAACCGTGTGCGAATGATCGTTGCGAGTTTCTTGGTGAAAGATCTGCATCTTCCATGGCAATGGGGCGCCAAGTTTTTTATGCGTCATCTTGTCGACGGCGACATCGCGTCCAACAATCACGGTTGGCAGTGGACTGCTGGCACTGGCACCGACGCATCTCCCTACTTTCGGATATTCAACCCGATTTCTCAGGGAGAACGCTTTGATCCGCAAGGTTTATATGTGCGTCAGTGGATTCCTGAGTTGCGTGAACTTGGCAATGATGTCGTCCATGCGCCGTGGACCCAGGGCATGCTCAATCCGTATATCGAACCGATTGTGGACCACGCGGTTGAGCGCCAAATTTCTCTCGATCGCTACAAGTCGGTGTCGGGCAAGTGAACAGGCGCATCACTAGGCGCACCGTGTCTCGGTAGCCTGATGGCAATGCTTGATGACCGCAAAACAGCCATTCTCCGCGCTGTAGTGGAGGAGTACGTCTCTACGGCTCAACCGGTGGGGTCGTCGCATATCGCGAATAGTGCTGGCGTACACGTTTCGTCTGCCACAGTACGCAACGACATGAGTTTCCTCGAACAAGAGGGGTATCTGGCTCAACCCCATACATCGGCTGGGCGTATTCCTACCGACAAGGGTTACCGTTTTTTTGTCGACCACCTCACGCCTTCGGGCACGCTTGAGCTCGCAGCGCAAGATCGCATCGGACAATTCTTTGATACTGCGCACGGACGTTTGGAAGAAACGTTGCAACGCACCAGCACGTTGCTTGCCGAAATGACCAACTATGCAGCAGTGGTGATGGGCCCAAAGGCCGAAGTCGCTGTAGTTCGCTCTGTGCAACTCGTTGGCTTAAGTGCGCACATGGCAATGGTCGTTGTTGTGTTGTCAAACGGCGTCGTTGAAAGCGAACCGATCGAACTCAGTGCGTCAATCACCGACGATCAAACATCGGCCGCAACGCATGCGTTGAGCCGAATCATGATCGGTAAAGCACTCGGCGCATCTCTTCCGCTCATGACATCGGGCGATGTGATTGTCGATGCACTTGCGGCACAAGTTGTGCGCGCAATGAACGGTCGACGGGTTGATGAGTCGGTGTTTGTCGGCGGGGCATCGGCAATGGCACAAGCTTTTGACGCTGTAGAGATCGTGCGCTCGGTGCTACACACACTCGAACAGCAATATGTCGTTGTGTCGCTTGTGCGCGACATGCTCAACCGCGGTTTGTCGGTTGCAATCGGCACCGAACACGGTGTCGAACCCCTTGCTACATGTTCGTTGGTGCTTTCACCCGTAGTGGTAGATGGTGCCACGCTTGGCACGGTCGGAGTGTTGGGGCCAACTCGCATGAATTATCCGCAGGCGCTTGCAACAGTAGAAATTGTTGGCGAGCGACTTGGCCGCAGGCTCACTGAAGGCTGACCGTTTTATGTCTACTGATTTTTATGAACTGCTTGGCGTCTCGCGTGGCGCTGATGCCGACGAAATAAAGCGCGCCTATCGCAAACGTGCGCGTGAATTACACCCAGATGCCAACCCCGGCAACGCAGAAGCAGAATCAAAATTTAAAGAAGTGTCGCATGCGTATGAAGTGTTGTCAGACTCGGACAAGCGCGCAAGGTACGACCAGTTTGGCGAGGCTGGTGTCGGTGGTCGAGGTAATGCTGGCGATCCATTTGGCGGCGGTAGGGCTGGCGGTTTTGGTGACATCTTTGAAGCATTCTTTGGTGGCGGTTCACCATTTGGTGCCGGCAATGGACGGGGTGGACAACGACAGCAAGCCGGTCCACCGCGCGGTCAAGACGTAGAAGTTGTCGCTGATGTTTCGTTTGAAGATGCAGTGTTTGGTTGCACCACAGAAGTAAAGATGCGCTCTGCAATTCGCTGCGACGAATGCGAAGGCAGCGGAGCGAAAAAGGGAACTTCAGCTAAAACATGTACAGACTGTGGCGGGGCAGGACAAGTGCGTCGTGTGCGTCAAAGCATGCTTGGCCAAATGGTGACTGCGGCGCCGTGCGGTCGATGCAGTGGAATGGGCCAAATCATTGATGCACCATGTGCCCCGTGCAGGGGCGATGGTCGCATTGTCAAAGATGTTGAACATACGGTGGAAGTGCCTGCCGGCATCGACACCGGCCAAACATTGCGCGTCAGTGGGCGGGGTGCAGTGGGTGTGCGCGGTGGTGGCGCTGGAGATTTGTATGTGCATGTACGCGTTGCCGAGCACGACACCTATCGACGCGAAGAGAACGATCTGGTCACCGACGTTGTTATTTCGATAGCGCAGGCAACACTTGGAACACACGTGGTGTTGAGCACACTTGATGGTGACGAAGATCTGGTAATTCCGCCTGGCGTGCAGCAAGGTCGCGAGTTTCTGTTGAAGGGTCGAGGTGTGCCGCATCTCCATCAGGGTGGCCGCAACAAAGGTCGAGGAAATCTGCGTGCCCAAATCGTGATTGCTGTGCCAACCAAACTCAGTGATGCAGAGCGCGATCTGCTGACTCGGTTTGCCGAGGCCCGCGGAGAACATGTAACGCAAACAGAATCTAAGTTGAAGTCCAAAATCAAGTCAGCATTTTTGTGATCGAAACACTGCGTCGAAGTGCTGCTCATGTATTTGTGCAGTCATTAGATGCACCGTTCTTGAGTGACGATGATCAGCATCATCTGCTCAAGGTGCTCAGAGTCAAATCAACTGATCAAATTACAGTGAGCAATGGTCTCGGTGCGTGGATTACGGCGACAATCACCAAAGACGGTGACGTTCGCGCGACAAGTGAGTTGTTTGTGGTGGAGCCACCAAAGTGGAAATTGTGTATTGCGTTTGCTCCAGTCAAGGGTGAAAAGCCAGAACTTATTGTGCAAAAACTCACAGAACTTGGAATCGACGAAATTATTCCACTCGCGCCAACAGTTCGGTCGGTTGTTCGTTGGGATGCGGCTAAAGCACAAAAGCAAACAGGCAGATTGCAACGAGTAGCGAATGAGGCTTCGATGCAAAGTCGAAGAGTCTGGCTCCCCGTAGTGCATCCGGTTACTCAACTCGCAGATTTGGCTTCACGCACTGAGGTTGCATTTGCGGAACCAGGCGGAGTCGAGGTTGCGGCCGTGCATCGCACAATTGTCGTTGGACCTGAAGGCGGTTTTGCTCCAGATGAACTCGATGGGTCAGTCAGTCGAGTTTCGCTCGGGGAATCCGTGTTGAGGGCTGAAACTGCTGCAATAGTTGCAGGTGCGTTGATGACTCGATGTCGAAGGGGTGAAATGTGAATACGCCAGCAAATGACCCACTTGACGAACAGTCATATGCACGCTTGGTAGGCGAGCGCTTGCGCAGTATTCGTCAGCAAAAGAATATGTCACTTAATGAAGTTGAGACGTCTACTCAACAAGAGTTTAAAGCGTCGGTAATGGGCGCATATGAGCGTGGAGAGCGTGTAATAAGTGTGTTGCGGCTCGAACGTCTTGCGCGCTTCTATGGTGTGACGGTAGATCAGTTGTTGCCGCGTGATAAGCAACGTGAAGATACTGCACAGCCAGGAACTGCTGCGCCAAAGAAGTTGCGCATCGATGTTGCCAAATTGTCTTCGCGTGAAGGTGATCAATTCAAGATGCTCGAGCGTCTTTTGCGAATGATCCAGGTGCAACGACAAGACTTCAACGGCAAAGTGATTACTGTTCGTGCCAACGACACACGGGCAATTGCTGTGATGCTCGACGTGAGCATCGACGACGTGGGCACGAAACTGGCCGAACTCGACTTGCTGTTTGTGCCACCTGCTAGCGCCTCGTAGTTCAATACCACCCAATGCAACTCGACGCTTCATCCCACGGTGTCTATCTGCATATTCCGTTTTGCTCTAAACGGTGTGACTACTGCGCATTCGCAACATTTACCGACCGCCATCATTTGACGGGTGAATATTTGCGCGCAATGCGCATTCATATCAACACCGTCGTGGCTCAGGGGATGCTTCCCGCAACAAGTGTGTTTGTGGGCGGCGGCACGCCAAGCATGGTGCCGGCCGAAGAGCTGGTTGCAGTAATCCGAGAAATTCCACTGGCGCCTCATGCCGAAGTGACTGTTGAATGCAACCCCGACAACATCACTCTTCAAATGATGCGCACATATCGAGAAGGTGGAGTTAATCGAATTTCGATTGGTGTGCAGTCGACTGTGCCGCATGTGTTGGCTGCGTTGGGGCGCACGCACGACCCAGAAAGTGTGCGCCGGTCGGTTGCATATGTGCGCGAAGCAGGGTTTGAGACATTTAATCTCGACATTATTTATGGTGCTGCAGGCGAAACGGTCGTCGACTGGCGCACCACAGTGTCTGATGTTGTGGCTCTAGATCCACCCCATGTTTCGGCATACGGTCTCACCGTTGAAGCCAACACACCTCTTGCCACACAGCCAGAGCGACACCCCGACAACGACGATCAAGCCGACAAGTACGAACTTGTCGATGAAGTATTTGCAAAGAGCGGACTAGCCAATTACGAGATTTCAAACTGGGCAAAACCTGGTCACGAATGCAAGCACAACTATTTGTATTGGCTGCAGGGCAATTATGACGGTTTTGGTTGTGCTGCGCACGCCCACAAAGATGGTCGCCGCTGGTGGAATGTGCGCACGCCAGACCGCTACATCGAGATGGTCAATGCAGGCGAAATTCCTGAATCGTCAAGCGAGATGCTCGACAGCGAGACGCGCAAACTTGAAGCATTGCAGTTGCTTGTGCGAGTGCGCGATGGCGTGCCACTAAACGCACTGAGCATGCAAGATCGAGAACTGATGAGCGACTTAATTACGCAAGTGGGTGACAGGCTTGTGCTGACTCGTGCTGGGCGTTTAATGGCCAATGAAGTGAGTTTGCGATTGCGGGTCGTCGCCTAAAACGGGTAGGCTTTTACGTAAGTAAGGGCGCGTAGCTCAGTTGGTTAGAGCACTACCTCGACATGGTAGGGGTCCCGGGTTCGAGTCCCGTCGCGCCCACTAGAGATCTAGAAAATAATTTTTGTTGTGCTTTGGCTGTCAAGCACCGGCATTCTTGACA
>QYPH01000072.1 GCA_007279905.1 Actinomycetota bacterium
GAAACCACCACAGTGCGCGACGCGCAATTTTGTCGATTGTGATGTTGCGAGCCTTGCCCTCATCGCCGTATGCAGCCAAGCCAGGAACCTGAACCAAGTTGAAGTAGTACAGCAAGCCAATCCAAGCGATGCCGACGAGAATGTGCAGCCAACGGAACCCGAAGCCGAATAGATGGTCCTGCGAGAGAAGCTCCATGATGATTAATCCCCTTTTTGGAATAAATGAATGAATTTGATCGGTTGAGACTGATTGCTAACACTCCCCAAACTAGCACTGCACCACTGGCGAACATTGCCACTAGTTTGTATGCGTCATGGCTGCTGAATTTATTTATACCTGTTACAAACTGGCTCGGTTTTATCCCCCAGATCGCACTGTCCTCGAAGACATTTCGCTGTCTTTTTATCCCGGCGCAAAGATTGGCGTCATCGGATCAAACGGCAGCGGTAAGTCGAGCCTGTTGCGGATCATGGCCGGCACCGACGATGGCTATACGGGCGAAGCGCGACTCACCCCAGGTTTTAGCGTCGGGATTCTCGAACAAGAACCAAAACTCGATCCTGCAAAAGATGTGCTCGGCAATGTGATGGATGGTGTTGCACCAATTCGCGACTTGCTGACGCGATACGAAGAAGTCACAGCCATGTGGGGCGAGCCCGATGCAGACTTCGACAAAGTTGGAGCACTGCAAGCCGACTTGGAAGCAAAGATTCAAGCAGCAGATGCATGGGCCTTGGAGCGCAACGTCGAAATTGCAATGGACGCATTGCGCTGTCCTCCAAACGATGCCGACGTCACCAAGCTTTCTGGTGGAGAACGACGTCGAGTTGCGCTCTGCCGCCTGTTGCTCAGTCGTCCCGACTTGTTGCTCTTGGACGAACCAACCAACCACTTGGATGCCGAGAGCGTCGACTGGCTCGAGCGCTTCTTGCAGGAATACCCAGGCACTGTTGTAGCAATTACTCACGACCGCTACTTCCTTGACAACGTTGCCAAGTGGATCTTGGAATTGGACCGCGGACGCGGCATTCCGTTTTCAGGCAACTACACCAGTTGGCTCGAGCAAAAACAAGAGCGTCTTGGTCGCGAAGAAAAATCTAACGACGCGCGCAAGCGCACATTGCAACGCGAGCTCGAATGGGTGCGCATGGCACCTAAGGCTCGCCAGTCAAAAGGAAAGGCTCGTCTTGCCGCATACGACAAGTTGCACGCCGAGGCTCAGGCTGCCGACTCTGGCCCAGACAGACTCGAGATTGCAATTCCTGCAGGCCCGCGCCTCGGTGGCACAGTCATCGAGGTAAAAGATTTGAGCAAGGGTTTTGGCGATCGACTGTTGATCGAAAATCTTTCGTTCTCACTTCCACCTGCTGGCATCGTCGGCATTATCGGACCAAACGGTGCAGGTAAGACAACGCTGTTCAACATGCTGAGCGGGCAAGAAGCCCCAGACTCTGGCACCATCACTATTGGCGACACTGTGCAGATGAGCTACGTCGATCAAAGCCGCGACACGCTCAACGCAGATGCATCGGTGTACGAAGAGATCACCGACGGTGCCGAGACTCTCAAAGTTGGTGGGCGCGAGATTCACGGTCGGGCCTATGTCGCAAGTTTCAACTTCAAGGGCTCAGACCAGCAAAAGCGCGTTGGCGACTTGTCGGGTGGAGAGCGCAATCGCGTGCACTTGGCAAAAATGCTCAAGAAAGCTGGCAACTTGCTGCTGCTCGACGAACCAACAAACGACCTCGATGTCGACACGTTGCGCGCGCTCGAGACTGCTCTCGAATCATTTCCTGGTTGCGTTGTCGTGATCTCTCACGATCGCTGGTTTCTCGACCGCATTGCAACACACGTGTTGGCATTTGAGGGCGACAGCCAGGTGCGCTGGTTCGAAGGCAACTTCACCGACTACGAAGCTTGGCGCAGAAAAGAATTGGGCGGCGCAGCCGATCAGCCGAGACGCATCAAGTACAAGCCGCTTTCTCGATAGCGCAATACGATACATCCAGCATGAATACTGCACTGAAGCGAATTCGGGTCTTGTGCGCAGTGATCTTCGTAGCGGGCATCGCCGGCATCATCGTCACGAGCATTGTCTCAAACAACAATGGCGGAATCATCAGCATTGGTTTGATCACGTCTCTTGCAGCTCTTGTGCTGATTACTGCTTCCACTATTGCAACCAACAAGCGAATTGATGCCTTTGATGACGTGGCAGCCGAACATCTCGAGCAACAAGTCATAGCACTCGTTGCAACTGGCGCAAACGAAGACGCCGTGCGCGCAGTTGTTCGCTCGGCCATCGACCTTGGGCGCAGTGTTTCGTGACATTCGACGATCACGAACTTGCTCACTATCTAGCAGAAGAAACTGGCAAGCGTCTGCTCGCAGTGCGCGAGCGCCTCTATAACGACGGCGCCTCAATGTGGTTGGCAAAAGATGTCGGTGATGCCGCCGCACAACGCTTTTTAGATGAAGCATTTGCCGAACATCGGCCGGACGATGCCATTCTTTCTGAAGAAGCAGCTGATGATTCCAATCGCTTGACTGCTGACCGAGTGTGGATCATCGACCCACTCGATGGCACGCAGGAGTATTCGGAGTTCGACCGCTCGGACTGGGCAGTGCACATCGCATTGTGGGAACGCAAAGACACAAGCGGTGCTCCATCCACTGCAGGCATGCTCACTGCGGGCGCAGTTGCGCTTCCTGCTTTTGGGCTCACACTCTCTACTGTTACGCCACCGCCAACACCTCCTCGGCATGAAGGCAAACCGCGCCTTGTTGTGTCGCGCAACCGAGCTACCGATGCGGCGATCATCGTTGCACAAGCACTCGACTGCGATGTAGCCCGATTGGGTTCGGCTGGCGCCAAGGCGATGGCTGTCGTGCTGGGAGAAACCGACATTTATGTGCACGAAGGTGGCATGCACCAATGGGACTCTGCCGCACCAATGGTTGTTGCTCAAGCAGCAGGACTTTTTACGAGCAGAATTGACGGATCGCCCCTCGTGTACAACATGCGTGACACTTGGCTCCCCGACTTCATCGTGTGCCAGCAACATTTGGCACACCAAGTTGTCGATGCGCTTCGCGCGCAAAGAACCAACAGGTGACTTGTACTCCCAAACATCTCATTGCGCATGCGCGATCACATCGGCCGTTGATCTAGTTTCTACTCCCATGAGACTTGTCGTTGCTCGCTGCAGCGTTGTATATGAAGGCCGCCTTGATGCATCGCTTCCCGAGGCCAACCGCTTGCTGATGCGCAAGGCCGACGGTTGCATTGCTATTCATGCCGACGGAGGCGCGTACAAACCGCTCAACTGGATGAATGCCCCAAACTCTGTTGTCGAACACGACGATAAGTGGGTTGTCACCAATCCCAAGGGTGAAACGTTGACAATCTATCTACACGAAGTATTCAGCGATTCATCGCACGAATTAGGTGAAGACCCAGGACTCACAAAAGATGGAGTTGAAGCACACCTGCAAGAACTGCTTGCAGCTCTCCCCGACTCGATCGAGCCAGGTCTCACTCTCATACGTCGCGAATACCCAACAGCGGTTGGTCCAGTCGACTTGCTCTGTCGGGACGCAACTGGTCAGACAGTGGCTGTCGAAATCAAGCGCCGTGGCGAGATCGACGGCGTCGAACAACTCACGCGTTACATCGATTGTTTGCATGCCGACACTTCACTTGGCAACATTCGTGGCATTTTCGTCGCGCAATCGATCAAGCCCCAGGCTCGAGTGCTCGCCGAGAGTCGCGGCATGGGTTGGTGCGAGGTCGACTACGACGAACTGCGTGGCAAGCGCTCTGACGAGTTGCGCCTTTTTTAGAAGTCGCAACTCGTCCACTCAGCTCGGTCAATCACCTGCTGCACATAGACATGTAGAAATTCATCTGGGTACGCCATTGAATACGAAACCCAATAACGCCCGACTACGTCATTGGCAGACACAAATGAACACCGTGGCCACAATAAGACAAGGTCTGCAAAATCCTGGGGATTACGGGCTGCATGAACTTTCATGATGAAGAGATCGTCAACATGCAGTGTCAGTACTTTCAATCGCGAAAGATCCATGATCAGCGAGCATCGAGATTGTTCAAAATCCTCTGCCATGAATGCCATGGCCGAACTATTCATCCAACTCATCTCCAAACCTTCGACTAACGCTGTATCACGAATGGCAATTTGTAGTGTCTCATCAATTTGCGAAACGAGATCAACATCGTGCGTGGCATCCCGTAAACCCATTAATGCCAGACACGACCCGCCGACGATCACGATTGTTTGCTGAGCCGACCCCAAAGTATCCAATTGTTCATTGAGTACGACAAGCATCGTGCGAATGAAATCCGAGGTGAGTGCGTCCACACCTGAATGTGGATTTAAAACCAGCCTTCAGGACGCCAAAAAGTCAAACTTGAAAGAAATATATTGCGCACAATGAACTGCGGTGGTGCAAGGGCATCATTGCGAGCATTCATCACTGGCGTGCCTGGAGCACGCCAGATTTCGACCAGGACAGGCACTGCAGCACACCACTTTGGGCGTTCAAGTCCCGCGTCATCAGCAAGTTTTTCGGAGACAGCAGCCAACAAACAATCGAGCTTGTCATCACCCGACCGCGCTGGAGGTTGGGTGATTGCTCTCTCGATCTGGCTAGGACTGCGAACCATTCGATCCACAAAAACTCGAATCCGAACGTAGTCAATTTCGACTCCCCCCGATTGAGAGATCAGTGCATTACTCAATTGAGCAACTGCAATTTTTGGAGTCGGTCGTATGTTGAGATGCGCATCAAGACCAAGAGCACCAAACAATCGCTGAGTCATTGTGAACGTGGGATCCATCGCGCCATCTTCAACCCGACTTACCGTTGTGGTGGAGACGCCAGACTTGCGAGCCAATTCTTTACGCGAGATGCCCGCTGCGAGTCGAGCCCGAGTCAGATCAAGCGATAATGACATAGGGGTAGCATATATGCAACCACTTGCGATATTGGTGAATTTATGAAGAAAGACTTGTCAGCGCGTCGTCAAGAGCGTCAAGTGTCGCTGCCATCTGGTCGTCAGTGTGTGCGAGTCCTACATTCATCATTCCTCGTGTCGCGATGTACACACCGCGTTGCAGTAATCCAAAAAATAAAAGTTCTTGCAAAGCCGGATCTCTAGATACGAGATCTGACGGTCGTTGCGGCGCAGTAGCAAGCGCGTGCAGTGACATCATCGATCCAAATCCACTCACCGAAACTGGAATGTCGTGCTTGGCGATCATCGATGCAACAGCCTGACGAAATTCGTCACCGCGAGCAGTATGCGCTACAGCAACGTCTGCTGTAAATACTTCGCCGAGCACTGCACAACCTGCCGTCATCGTTGCCAGATTGTTATTAAAGGTGCCGCCATGAGCAATCGGCGCCGACCGTCCAGACTCAGGGCTCGTATCAAACTGATCAAGAAACTCGGCTTTACCGCCGAATGCACCAAACGAAAAACCGCCGCCGATGTACTTGCCATACGCGGTGATGTCGGCCTCGATGCCGAGCAACTGCATCATGCCGCTGCGTCCATGACGCGAAGTCATCAC
>QYPH01000014.1 GCA_007279905.1 Actinomycetota bacterium
CCGTCGTATAGCCGTGGCGATTCTGCCGGTCGTCCTCCAGCAGGTCGTGGTCGTCCGTCAGCAGATCGTGGTGATCGTCCGTCGTATAGTCGTGGCGATTCTGCCGGTCGTCCTCCAGCAGGTCGTGGTCGTCCTTCGTCAGATCGCAGCGATCGCCCAAGTAGCGGACGTTCGTTCCGCGATGATGATCGCCCAGTAGTTCCGCAAACTGCAGCGCAGCGTAAAGCCGATGAAGTTCGTTATCGCACTGGCGGACGCAAAAACGATCGTGATGCATTGCCTCGCAACACACAATCAAATGAGGTGTGGAAAGACGAAGGTTCGACACGTCCAGCACGTGGTCGTGGCCCTCGTCGAGAAGAAGAGTCAGCGCCAATTCGTCTCGAGCGCGATGAGCGTCGCGCGTCAGCATCCGCAATGGCTCATGTTGAAGCAACAGTTGCTGGAAGCATCATCGCGATCGTTGGCGAAAGAGCTTCTAAGCGCCTGATTGAAAAACTCGCGTTGGCACTCGATGCCTTTGAGCGTGGTCGCTATCAAGACGCCAAAAAAATTATTATTCCTATTTCACGAGATTGCCCGGGAGTCGAGTTGATTCACGAAATCGCTGGACTGTCGATGTATCGCATGGCCCAATGGCGCGATGCCGCAGATCATCTTGAGCAAGCACGCGCACTCACTTCGGGTTCAACTCTTAATCATCCTGTGCTAGCCGACTGCTACCGCGCATTGATGCGCTACGACAAGGTTGACGAGTTGTGGAAAGAGTTGAAGGACGCTTCACCGGACCCAGTAATCGTTGCTGAAGGCCGAATTGTCGCTGCCAGTGCGCTTGCAGATCAAGGCGATATTCAAGCAGCAGTGCGCTTGATGCAACAATCAAAGCAAGATCCAGCAAAAGTTCACGAACATCATCTTCGCGAATGGTATGTGCTTGCTGATTTGTATGACCGTTCGGGTGATGTTGTGCAAGCTCGCACGATTTTTCAACGCATCGCTAAGAACGACGCAGACTTCACTGACGTGCGTGACCGTCTCGAAACGCTTGGCTCTCGCTAGCAGTTATTAGTCGCGAGTATTGAGTTCGCGCAAAACAAAGCCAGTACGAAGCTTTGGAGTAAAAAATGTCGATTTCGGTGGCATCAGAATGCCCTCAGTTGCTGTTCGCTGAATCTCGGCAACACTGACTGGCCGAATCAGAATCGCGGCATTGGCCTGACGCTTGGCGAGTACATCGACAACTTCTGCCACGCCATGCTGAAATGAGACTGTATGTGCTGTGTTTTGCAGAGCGTGTTCAAGGCGTGCGCTATCGAGTGAACGAACTCCAACAAATGCCGCATTTCTAGGTGTGATCCACTTGACTTGGGAGTTTCCTCCGATAAAGCACAGACAGCCATCGCGGTCCATTGTTGCAAGCGTGTTGCTGTCGACGGGAGGCGCGTCGGAGACGTCAAATGATTGTTGCAGGGCTGCAAGGAGATCTGATTGGGAAATGTCGGTGTACAGGCGATGGATGGCTGCAACACTGAGTTGTTCGTCAATCAGTTCGTTAACGAATGTGAGTGTCTCTTCGGCGCCGGTTGATTGTGAACCTGTGCGCACGCGTGTCTCGTCACGGTATGTACGACTAATGGCATATCGATGATGACCATCAGCAATGATGACCGGTTGCTCGGCAATACATGCAGTGATGGCTTCTATGCGGGCGGCGTCAGTGACACGCTCGACGGTATGAGTAACACCTTGTTCGTCGACGTAACTTCCCACGATTTCTGCTTGAGACTTCAGTAGATCGCTGAGACCTTTGGTGAGGCTGAGTCCCCAGACAGGCGAGAGGTTGGCGTCAGTCGCACGCGTCAAATCGAGACGATCAGTCTTGGCTTTTGGAGTAGTGCGTTCGTGTGCGAGCACTCCACTTGCACCTTCGTCGACTACCTCGATGGCTCCGAGTACGCCAACGATGTGTCGTTGCTTACCAAGTGTGTCAATAAAATGCATGCGGTACAACGTAAAAGTTGGGTCTTCGTCACGTTCGAGAACACCATCTTCGATCCAACTCTTGAGGATGAGTGCCGCTGATTGATAGGCGTCTCGTTGCGGATCGATTGAAATTGGTAAGTCAATGTTGACGATGTTTTGAGGGTGACGTGCTACCAACTGCGCGCGGTCGGCGTCATTTAAGACGTCATATGGTGGTGAGCACGCATTGGCGAGGTCTGTATTTGGTGCATAACGAAGCGCGCGAAAAGGTAGAAAACGAGGCACAATTACAGTGTGCCATCTGCGACTCCAATTTTGTGCGATTTGGATGGTGTCGTTTGGCTAATGCATCAGCCAATAGCTGGGTCGGTTGAAGCAATTGCCGAACTACGTAACGCTGGTCATCGAGTTCTCTTTGTAACAAACAACTCGTTTTCTCTCGTAGCTGACCAAGAATTGGCATTAGAAAAGATCGGTATTTTTGCCAAAGGAGATGTGGTGACATCGTCGCAAGCGGCTGGCTCGCTCCTTCGCGCGGGTGACAAGGTGCTGCTCGGAGGTGGTCCTGGTGCTGTCGAAGCAATATCTGCTGCAGGTGCGATTTTGGTTGGACGATCAGACGACAAAGACGACAACTACCTGCGCGATCAGTTGAGTGAAAACGAGATTGATGTGGTGTTGGTGGGGTACCACGCAACGTTTGACTATCGCGGTTTGATAAGACTTTCGAATGCGGTACGCAATGGCGCACGACTGATTGCGACCAATGACGATGCAACATATCCAACTCCGTATGGACTCATACCGGGAGGAGGTGCGATCCTGGCTGCTGTTGCAACCGCTTCCGGTGTCGACCCGACTATTGCGGGTAAGCCACACAAGCCAATGGCCGACTTGGTGCGTAAAATTTTGGAGACTGATGATCTGACAAATGCATGGATGGTTGGAGATCGACCGTCTACGGATGGATTGTTTGCACAAACAGTTGGCTGCAGATTTGCTCAAGTACTGACCGGAATCTCGACTGCCGATGATGGGGCGCACCAATCGACACAAGTTTTTGACGATCTGGCAGCATTTGCAAAAATGATTTTGGCTTTGTAAGCAGATGTCGAAGTCTCGTGTTCGCCTCGATGCTGCCTTGGTGAAAACTGGAATTGCTTCAGACTTGGCTTTGGCCCAAGAGTTGATCGCGCAAGGTGTGATTTTGGTAAATGGTTCGATCGCACTGACAAATAATCGAATGGTGGCAAACTCCGACACAGTGCTGTTATCGGTGCCTGCACGGTTTGTGTCAAGGGGTGGCGAAAAACTTGAGGCTGCCATCGTTGCATTTAACATCGACATCGCTGGTCAACGCGTGCTTGACGCAGGTGCATCAACGGGTGGATTTACTGACTGTGTGCTGCAACGCGGTGCGCGGGAGGTTGTTGCGCTCGATGTTGGCAAAGCTCAATTGCACGACCGACTGGTGAGAGATCCGCGTGTGACCGTAGTTGATTCTGTCAATGTGCGAACGTTGAGCGAGGGTGGCGGCTTTGATGTCGGCCTTGATGTCGGCTTTGATGTTGTAGTAGCCGATTTGTCCTTTATTTCATTGCAGAAAGTTTCTACAGCACTTGTAGGTGTCTTGCGTCCACATGGTCACATGATCCTGTTGGTGAAACCGCAATTTGAGGCCGAGAAGGCCGAAGTAGACAAAGGGGCTGGCGTGATTACCGACACCAAGATTCACGACAGAACTCTGGCTCAGGTGGTTGGGGCATACGAATCGTTGGGGATGACCAAGATGGGCGTCATCGAGTCTCCACTGCGCGGGGCCGACGGCAACACCGAGTTTTTGCTGCATCTGCACAAAGGGCCAGCAATTGAAGCGCACTCTGTGAGTCGGGTTGAGTAGGTTGAAGGGCGATGGAGATTTGTCGATGAGCGCCATTTTTGTTCTTGCACACCACTCGCGAGGCGAGATTGGCCCCTTATTAGTTGATCTTGAAGCGTGGTGCCTCAAGCACAAGCACCATCTGTGGATGCTGCCGGCTGACGCGCAAGCGCGGGGTGTTGGTCATCTTGCATCCGATCGAGATGCGATGGACGCGGATGTTGTGTTGTCGCTCGGTGGTGACGGAACGGTGCTTCGCGCAGTGCACCTTCTGGACGGTGCACCTGTGCCAATTTTGGGTGTCAATGTAGGCACGCTTGGTTACCTCACTGAAATAGAACCATCGGAATGTATCTCTTCCTTGCAGAAATGGGTGGATGGAAAACAAGACCACGATTTTATTATTGACAAGCGCATGATGCTGACCGTGTTGTTGAAGCGTGCCGATGGAAGTAACGATATTTCGTGGCGGGCACTCAACGAAGCAGTTCTTGAAAAGCAGCAATCCGGACATACCGTTTGGCTTGATGTAGTAATCAATTCCGAACTGTTTGCAACGTACTCTGCAGACGGCTTAATTGTTTCAACACCAACAGGGAGCACCGCCTATTCAATGTCGGCTCGCGGCCCAGTAGTTTCGCCTCGTCATCGCGCACTCCTAGTGACACCAGTTTCGCCACACATGTTGTTTGATCGGGCGCTTGTTCTCGATCCACAGGAGTCGTTGTTGATTGAGGTTGTTGGTACAAGACCGGTTGACATGGCGCTCGATGGCCGCAAGGTAACGAGCCTGACACAAGGTGATGTCGTGAGTTTTTCTCCAGACACATGCACTGCCGAATTTTTGCGTTTTAAGACACCAAAGTTCCATCAAATTGTTCGCACAAAGTTTGGTCTCGGAGACGATTGATGCTGAGTGAGTTGCACATTGAAAATCTTGGAGTGATTGAAAAACTCGATCTCGCTGTAGGTGAAGGACTTGTAGCGCTCACTGGAGAGACGGGTGCAGGAAAAACCATGCTGGTTGAGGCCATCGACTTGCTCGTTGGTGGTAGGGCAGATGCATCTGTTGTGCGCACCGGTTGCGAAGAAGCCCGTGTCGAAGGTCGATTTGTAGCTGGCGAAAATGAGGTCATTCTGTGTCGCGTCGTGCCGGTGACGGGTCGTTCGCGCGCTTACGTCAACGGTCGACTCGCAACCGTTGCGCAGTTGGCCGAATATGGTGCCGATCATGTTGATCTGCACGGTCAACATGCGCATCAAAGTTTGTTGGGTGCGAGTGCTCAGCGAATGGCGCTCGATCATTTTTGCGGAGTTGATCTTGAGCCATTGAGACAAGCGCGTGCTCGCGTCACCGAGATCGAGGCACTACTTGCAACACTTGGCGGCGACGAACGTGCGCGTGCTCGCGAAATTGATCTCTTGCGTTTTCAAGTAAAAGAAATCCTGGACGCTGGTTTGGTGGGTGAAACAGAAGACGACGATCTCTCACGAGAAGAAGACTTGTTGGCTGATGCTGTGGCCCATCGCGAGGCTCTGTATCTCAGTGTTTCGCAGTTGCAGGACGACGATGGTGCAAGTGATGCGTTGGGCAAATCGATTTCGTCGATTGGGCATCGCGAGTCGTTTGAGACTTTGTCGATGCGTCTCAAAAATGCGCAGTCGGAGATCGACGATATTGCGCGTGAAATGCGAGATCTAGCAGAGACCATTGAAGAAGACCCAGCCAAGTTGGCGATTGTTCGAGAGCGCAGGCACTTGCTTGTTGACTTGCGACGAAAATATGGCGAATCGTTGAGCGAAGTTATTGCATACGGACACGAGAGCGCTGTGCGCTTGAGCGAACTTGAGGGTTTTGAGGCGCGAGCAGCCACCCTCGATGCCGATCGTGCGTCTGCAATTGCTCATTTGCGATCTGCCGAAAAAGTGGTGGGGAGTGCGAGGCGCCAAGCCGCACCTCGTTTGGCTAAGGCTGTGCAACAGCATTTGCGCACTCTTGCAATGGCTCATGCTGTTGTCGAAGTTTCAGTGGGCAACGACCCAGGTGATGACGTGACTTTCTTGTTGGCGGCAAACCCGGGTTCGCCTCCTTCGCCATTGTCCAAAGTGGCCTCGGGCGGTGAGTTGGCCCGAACGATGCTTGCACTTCGTTTGGTTTTGACGCAAGGTCCTTCAACACTGGTGTTTGACGAAGTGGACGCCGGTATTGGGGGCGAGGCAGCGGTTGCTGTGGCGGGAGCGTTGGCCGAGCTTGGTCTGCGGCATCAAGTACTGGTCGTCACCCATCTTGCCCAAGTGGCAGCAGCAGCCCATCGACAGATCAAAGTCTCCAAGACGGTGAGAGCACAACAGACGTTCGCCGAGGCCGTTGAGCTTGGCGATCAGGACAGAGTTGGCGAAATAGCGCGCATGCTGTCCGGTGGCATGGCCGAAGAGGCTGCCTTGAAATACGCGTCAGAACTCCTCAAGGCCTCATCTGCTCTGTCGAGCAACCAGCGGCGGTCTCGCCGCTAGCCCCGCAGTGGGTATGCTTATCTTCCGTCGTGGAGTTATTGGTCCCAGTCGGGAGCGCTCCGCACAGAGACGGGAGCGAGTAGTGCCAAAGCATGTGTTTGTAACTGGTGGTGTTGCAAGTTCGCTTGGCAAAGGTCTGACCGCTTCCTCGCTTGGTCGACTACTCAAAATGCGTGGACTGCGTGTCACGATGCAGAAATTGGATCCGTACATCAACGTTGATCCCGGAACAATGAATCCATTTGAACATGGAGAAGTTTTTGTTACAGATGATGGCGGCGAAACAGATTTAGACCTCGGTCACTATGAAAGATTTATTGACGAAAATCTGACTCGCTCATCCAATGCGACAACTGGAAGTATTTATCAGGCGGTATTGGCCGCTGAACGACGTGGCGACTATCTCGGGCGCACCGTGCAGGTCATCCCGCACGTAACGGATGAAATTAAGCGCCGCATTCAGCGGCTCGCAACGGACGATGTAGATGTTGTTATCACCGAAGTCGGTGGCACCGTGGGAGACATCGAGATTCTTCCGTTCCTTGAAGCGATCCGTCAATTCAAGAACGAAGTCGGTCGCGACAACATTTGTTATGTTCACGTGACATTGGTTCCTTTTATCGGGCCAAGCGGAGAGCAAAAAACGAAACCAACTCAGCACAGTGTTACTGAGTTGCGGTCGCGCGGAATTCAGCCTGACATCATTGTGTGCCGCAGCGAAGAGCCGATTAGTGATCAGTTGAAGCGCAAAATTTCTGGACAATGCGACGTCGATCAGAAAAATGTGATCAATGCGGCAGATGTAAGGAATATTTACGAGTTGCCATTGATATTGCACGACGAAGGTCTTGACACACAGATCTGTGAAGTGCTGAAGATTGATGCTCCTCTTGATCTCACTCCGTGGAGAGAGCTTGTTGCACGAGTCGAGGCTTCCACATCACCCGTACGAATTGGTTTAATAGGCAAGTATGTGCAGCTGCAAGATGCATATCTTTCCGTTGTAGAGAGTTTGAAACACGCTGGTTTTCATCACGGTGCAAAGGTAGAAGTCGTGTGGATACAGGCAGAAGACGTAGAGGGTTTGCTTGCCGATGACCGAATGACCACGTTGGATGGAATCGTGATTCCTGGGGGTTTTGGTCCACGCGGCATTGAAGGCAAGATCCGAGCAGCCGAATATGCGCGCGAAAACATGGTGCCTTGTCTGGGTTTGTGTCTTGGAATGCAAGTGATGACCGTGGAGTTTGCGCGGAATGTACTTGGCATGACCGATGCCAACTCGACGGAATTTGATCTTTCAACCCAAAACCCGGTGATTGACATTATGAACGATCAGCGCGAAGTGACCGACAAGGGTGGAACAATGCGCCTTGGTGCGTACTACGCGGTGTTGACTCCTGGGACACAGGTCGCCAAGGCGTATGGCGAGCCAGTAGTGAGTGAGCGACATCGCCATCGTTACGAATTTAATTCTGCTTACCGAAGTCGTTTTGAAGAAGCTGGCTTTATCTGCAGTGGAACTTCGCCAGATAAACGGTTGGTGGAATTTATTGAATTGCAAGGGCATCCATTTTGGGTTGGTACTCAAGCGCATCCAGAATTTAAGAGCCGCCCAGACCGACCTCATCCGTTGTTTCGCGAGATGATTGGTGCGGCTTTGGCGCGTCGAGCACTGACGCACAGCACACTTCGTGCTGCAGATCGTGCAGCCTCGGCTGACGCCCAGTCGTAGAACTATCGGTAACGATTTCTGATGGCGCATTTTGAGCGCACGAAGCGAACGGTTTTGCACGAGTGGGTGTTGTGGAAACTTGTGCAAAGTCGTTTTCGTTCGCCTGTTGGCGAAGAGTTTGTGAGAACTTATGTTGAATCGCCTGGAGCAACAGGAATTGTTCCCGTTCGTTTGAATCCGGATGGCAAGTACGAAGTGGTGATGGTGCGTCAATATCGACCAGCCCTAGATGCCTACAGCCTCGAGATTCCGGCTGGGATGCGAGATGTCGCGGGTGAGGACGCGCTGTCAACTGCGCTGCGTGAACTACAAGAAGAGACTGGCTTTACATCGACTGACGTTCGGTCGTTGGGTCAAATCTTGCAGGCTCCTGGCATCACCAACGCCGCCGTACAACTGTTTTTGGCTGTTGGTTTGAGTGAGGTGCCGTTAAGTCGACATGGTCCAGAAGAAGATGACATGTCGGTCGAAATCTTTCTCTTGGACGATGCAGTACGCATGATTGAGACAGGAGAGATCGACAATGCAATGGCGGTTGTTGGCATTTTGCGCGCCGATCGAATTTTGAAGCAATGACCAGTCTGGGTGATGCCGAGCGCTTTCTGACGTGGATGCGTGTAGAGCAGGGAAGGTCTGAGCGCACCATCGAGGCGTATGGACGCGATGTCGCACAATATGAATCGCATCTTGTGGCTCACAAGTTGACGCTGAGAAACGTTAAGGCAGCCGATATCGAAAAATACATTGCGGTGTTGCGAGCGAGTAATCGCGCACCCAAGAGCATTGCGCGACAGTTTGCAGCAATTCGCATGCTCCATCGCTTTTTACTCGACGAAAGTCTTCGTGCCGATAATCCAACAGCATTCATCGATGGAGTAAAGGTTCCCTCTGGTATTCCAAAAGCACTCAGCGAGGATGAAGTTGTGTTGCTGTTGAATGCTGTGACCGGTGTGGATTCACTCGCACTTCGAGATCGGGCATTGCTGGAGTTCTTGTATGCGACGGGAGCGCGTGTTTCTGAGGCTTGCGGATTGTCGTTGAGCGATGTCGACATGGAAAGCAGTGTTGCTCGCGTCTTTGGTAAAGGCTCGAAGGAGAGGATTGTGCCATTCGGAAGACATGCAAAAGAAGCACTCGAAACTTGGTTGGGTGCAGGCGGAAGACCGATGTTGTGTCCGCAGCAATGGGCAAAACGTGATCACGCCGATGCTGTGTTTCTTGGCGTGCGCGGCACGCGGTTATCGCGCCAAGCAGCGTGGGGGATTGTTCGCAAGTATGCGCTCTTGGCTGGCATCAAAAGCGAATTGTCACCACATGTCTTGCGACATTCGTGTGCAACCCATATGTTGGTGCACGGTGCAGATCTCAGAATCGTCCAAGAACTGCTCGGCCATGCTTCAGTGAGCACTACTCAGGTGTACACCAAGGTGGATAACGAAGTGTTGTTTGAGATGTATCGCGAATCTCATCCTCGAGCACAAGTGCAGACATCATCATGATTGGGTTGATGATGTCTCGATCCATTCATTTGGCTAAGCGCTTCGTGCTTTCCCTTGTGCCATCTCAGGTGCAAGAAATCGAACGGCAGTGGGTCCGCTCAATTCTTTCGCAAGGCGAGTTTGATATGTGGAACAACATGATGGTGCAGGATCAGCGGCACAGCGTGGTGGTCGCGCGTCGTTTTGTGATGCATCGACCAACTGCTGTACAAAGCGAGATTGCTGGAGCGTTATTGCATGATGTAGGTAAGTCTGCAGCACGTCTTGGTACTGTTGCTCGAGTTATTGCAACACTGGTTGGCCCGCGCACAAGTCGCTTTCGTCAGTATCACGATCACGAGAATATTGGAGCAACAATGCTCCGATCGATCGGCAGCGACGAGATGACTATCTCGATGGTGGAAGGTTCATGTGGCGCTGAGTTACAAGAAGCACTAAACAAAGCTGACGATATTTAGAAGATACTTCGATCCAGCTAGCTCTTACTTGCTTGGGTAGAGACCGATAGCGCTGTGAGCACGAGCAAGTGTTGCTTGAGCGATTTTTGATGCGCGCTCTTTACCAAGTGCAAGCAAGTTGCCGAGTTCGGCCGGGTCTGCCATGAGTTCGTGGTATCGGGCCTGGATGGGGCGCAACATCTCGGCAATTGCTTCACCGGTGTCTTGCTTGAGTGCTCCGTACTGGGTGTATGTCGAAGCAAGTGATGTCGGCGATTCGTTGGTCACGGCACCGAGAATCTCGAGCAAGTTGCTCACCCCAGGTTTGTTTTCGCGGTCGAATGACACCTCATTATCGCTATCGGTGACGGCTCTTTTAAATTTCTTGACAATCGAAGCAGGGTCGTCAAGAAGATAAATTATTCCGGCTTCGCCGTCACCTGACTTGCTCATCTTCTTGGTCGGATCTTGCAAATCCATTACTCGTGCACCCGTGGGTGGAGTCACAGCTTTGGGAACAACGAATGTCTCACCGAAGCGATGGTTGAAGCGCAATGCGATGTCGCGTGTGATCTCAATGTGTTGGCGTTGATCATCGCCAACAGGAACTTCGGTGGCGTCATACAACAAGATGTCTGCAGCTTGCAGAGCGGGGTAGGTGAAGAGTCCAGCGGAAACGAAGTCAGCCTCTCGTTTGGCCGACTTGTCTTTAAATTGGGTCATGCGACTCAGCTCGCCGAAACTGACTGAGCACTCCATAATCCAGCCCAATTGGCTGTGCTCGGGAATATGGCTTTGGACAAAAACTGTTGCTACCTGAGGGTCAAGGCCAACGGCAAACAGAATTGCGGCAAGTTGAAGAGTCTGTTTACCCAACACACCAGGCGTTTCCGTGATGGTGAGTGCGTGTAAGTCAACGATGCCATGAAAGACATCGTGCGTGTGTTGGCCTGAAACCCAATTGCGCAGGGCCCCTAAGTAGTTGCCAAGGTGGACTTCGCCAGTTGGCTGGATACAGGAAAGGACTCTTGCCACATCTCAACGCTAGTGCAAACATCTGCGTAAAGGCTTGTTTGTTATATCCTTGTGCGCGATGGCATACGAAGTGAACACCCCGGTCTTTGACGGCCCGTTTGATTTGTTGCTGCACCTCATTTTGCAAGAAGAGGTGGATATCCATGAAGTCTCGCTGTTGAGGATCGTTGAGGCGTATTTGGTTGAAGTGCAAAAGATGCAGACAATTGATCTGGACATCGCCACCGAATTTCTGTTGATTGCCGCAACCCTCGTGGAACTCAAGACGCGCCGTTTGCTACCCGGCAAGGCGGATATGGATCTAGACGAAGAACTCGCCCTGTGGGAGGAGCGAGACTTGTTGTTGGCCCGATTGCTCGACTGCAAAACGTTTAAAGATGTCGCCAACGTGTTTAGTGTGCTCGTTGAAAAAGCTGGTTTGAGTTTTGCACGAATGGCCGGACCAGATGAGCGGTTTGCCGATCTGATGCCTGATCTTTTGGAAGGTGTTAACCCTGTGAGGTTGCAGCGCGCATTTATGCGGGCCTTGCAACCAAAGCCTCCGACGACAATCGATCTGTTTCACGTAGCCCCAATTCGAGCAAGCGTGGCCGAGGCGTTGATGGAGATGCTCGATGTATTGCCAAGTCTTGGTCGTGTGACGTTTTCGCAACTGACTGAAGCGATTCATGATCGAATTGAAGTTGTATGCCGGTTTCTGGCGATTCTCGAGTTGTACAAGCAGGGCCGTGTAGATCTCGAGCAGAGCGACAAGTTTGGTGACATTCAAATTTTGTGGACAGGCGGAAATGACATTGGTTTTGAAGCAGTATTTAATATTGATGATTACGAGGGATGATATTTGTAATGAAAGGTTTTTGTAATGTCTCAATCAAGTTTTGACGAGCAATCGTCACAAGACGAGTCGGTTGTCAGTGCAGATGTAGTGCGCGCTTTGGAAGGTATTTTGCTGGTTGCCATGGAGCCAGTCGATCCAGCGTTGCTTGCTCAATTGCTTGAGCAGCCTCTAGCGGTTGTGGAAAGTCTGTGCGAGAGGTTGGCCTCGGCATATGCAGATGCAGGTCATGGCTTTCAATTGGTCAAAGTTGCTGGCGGGTATCGCTTTCAATCTCATCCGGATGTTTCTGCATATGTTGAGCGATTCGTTCTCGATAGTCAACAGGCCCGAATTTCGTCGGCTGCTTTAGAGACACTTGCGATCATTGCCTATAAGCAACCCTTGTCCCGTCAGCAAGTTGCTTCTATTCGTGGTGTTGATCCTGACGCTGTGATGCGCACATTGCAAGCGCGTGGATACATCACTGAAGTTTCTCGCGACGACGGCCCTGGCCAAGCAGTCATGTTTGGAACAACGTCACTCTTTTTGGAACGGCTCGGACTCGATTCACTCGCCTCATTGCCACCTATTGCCGATTTTGTTCCGCCAGCAGAAGTTGTTGAAGCACTTGAACAGGGCTTGCGGATTGTTCCGGCCAATCCCATGGGTGCAAGCCGAAACGAATCAGAGGGGTAGAGATCAATTCTTCAACGCCGGGAGGCGACGAACAGTTGTTTGATGGCGAGCGGCTGCAAAAGGTGCTCGCGCGACATGGATGGGGCAGTCGTCGCGCGTGCGAAGAGATGATTGCCGATGAACGTGTCACGGTCAATGGTGTGATTGCAGTACTCGGTCGCCGTGTCGATGTTGAAATTGATCTCATTGAGATTGATGGAGCGCCTGTTGGTGTGCGACCTGATGTGGTGTATTACTTGCTGAATAAACCTACGGATGTCATCTCGACTGCGATCGATACTCACGGAAGAGAAACAGTTATCGATTTAGTACCAGAAGAGCCGCGAGTGTTTCCTGTTGGTCGTTTGGATGCAGATTCGGAAGGGTTGCTCTTGCTGACCAACGATGGAGAATTGACAAATCGGATTACACACCCCAGTTATGGTCTGGAAAAGGAATACCTCGTGCATGTGGAGTGCTCTGCGGCTGGAGTCAATAACACCGCGATCAGTCGACTCAGGAATGGAATCGAGTTGGATGACGGCATGACGGCGCCCGCCGAAGTGAGCCAGTTGCAACCAGGGGTCTTGAGAGTGGTGATTCACGAGGGCAGGAATCGACAGATTCGTCGAATGTGTGACGAGGTTGGATATCCAGTTGTGCGACTTGTGAGAGTGCGCATCGGTCCGATTGTTGACAGACAGTTGCTGCCAGGGCAGTGGAGGCATCTGACAAACGCAGAAGTCAAGATGTTAATTGAATCAGTTGCCAAGTAAGCAAAGAGTAGAATTGAAATTCGTGGTGCAAAAACGAGCAAATATTTTTGGTCTTGGTCTGATTGGTGGCTCACTTGGCTTGGCGTTGTCGTCGAGGGGGTGGCATGTCACTGGCAGTGACTCTGAATCTGGAAGAGAACAAGAAGCTTTGTCGCTCGGGGTTATCGGCGCAGTTGGTGTTGATTCAGATGCGTCGATTACTTTTGTTGCAACTCCGGTCTCGTCCATTGCAGAACAAGTGCGCAAAGCTCTAGCGCAAACGAGCGGCTTGGTCACTGATGTTGGTGGAGTGAAGGCACACCTCGTCGGAGAAATCAATGATCCACGTTTCATCGGCGGGCATCCGATGGCTGGTAGCGAACTCGTAGGCTTGGCCGGTGCTGACGCCAAATTGTTTGAAGGTGCCGTATGGGTGCTGACGCCTTCAGTCGGAATTGAGGATGCAAATTTTGCGAAGGTAGCAAATGTTGTCACCGAGTTGGGTTCCGAGATTGTGGTACTCGACCCACAGCGACACGACCAACTCGTTGCGATTGTTAGCCACCTACCGCACTTGACCGCTGCAGCGTTGATGGCGTTGGCGAGCGATAGATCAGAAGAACATGTTGCGGTTCTTCGACTTGCTGCCGGCGGCTTTCGTGACATGACACGCGTCGCATCTGGCCATCCGGCTATCTGGATCGACATTTGTCGCGAAAATCGAGAAGCGATCATTGTCGCGCTCGATGGACTGATTGACGGGCTTGGTCAGATGAAGCGCATCGTTGAAGATGGTGATGCAAAAGAACTCATGAATCGATTGCAGCAGTCTCGCATTGCGAGGTCAAATTTGCCGAGCCGCGTTCGCGATCTCATGGACGTTGTCGAAGTTCGAGTTCCAATTCCAGACAGATCTGGTGCTGCAGCGGAGATATTTACACTTGCAGCCGAGCTCGGTGTGAACATTGCCAACTTTGAAGTTGCTCACTCGGTAGAAGGCGATCGCGGCATATTGGTGCTTGTGGTCGATCAATCGAGTCAAGACATATTTCGTGGCGGTCTTATTGCCAGAGGTTTTAGACCAACGTTGCAACAGATTTCGTGATGTCAGGGCAAGACTATTTGGTGGCTACCAAACAAGGGCCCCTGAATTGCGTAGTCGATGTTCCTGGTTCTAAGTCGATTGCGAATAGGGCCCTGGTGTGCGCATCGCTTGCACACGGAATTTCAACAATTCGTGGATTGCCCGATGGAGACGACACCACTGCGATGTTGGGCGCACTCAAGGTTCTTGGAGCCAACATCACCTCGATTGCGGGTGGAGTTCGCTTTGACTCTGCAATCGATCTCGATGATTCTGAAGCACGAGTTGTTGATGCCAAACTTGCAGGAACAACGGCACGATTTCTCACGGCATTGGGTGCATTGCGCTCTGCGCCACTCACGGTTGATGGTGGTGCGTCACTGCAGTTGCGACCGATGGAAGACTTGCATCGAGCACTAGCAGACATAGGCGCGGTGGTCGTTTGGGCTGATGTTGATTATCACCTGCCGGTGACGGTTCGAAGAGGTGAGAGTAGCCATCATTCGGTACGGCTTGCGGCTGATACGTCCTCGCAATTTGTCACCGCTCTGATGTTGATTGCACCATTGCTTGAAAAGGGTTTACACATTGAGTTGATGGGGGATGTTGTTTCCCAACCGTACATCGCAATGTCTGCCTCGGTAATGAGGTCGTTCGGTGCGCGAGTCGATTTCGATGACGAGCGCACCATCGTCGTGCATCCAGGTGGATACCTCGGATGCGACTATGAGATAGAGCCCGATGCAAGTTCGGCGTCGTATCCGTATGCGGCAGTCGCCATAGTCGGCGGTCAATTGCGTGTTAGTGGGATTTCTCCACAGATGATGCAGGGCGATGCTCGCTTCCTCGACGTGTTGCGGCAAATGGGTTGTCGACAAATGGTCGACGATACGGGTGTAACGCTGACTCGAAATGCAGATGTGAAACTGATTGGCATAGATATTGATATGTCCGAGATGTCTGATGTCGTTCCAACTCTGGCTGCAGTCGCACTGTTCGCTTCATCAGCTACTCGCATCCGAGGAGTCGGATTCATCCGCAAGAAGGAGAGCGATCGCATCGGCGATCTTGCCCACGAATTGCGCAAGTTGGGGGCACAAGTCGTAGAGCATGATGATGGGCTCGAGATTTTACCTAGACCATTGCATGCCGGTCGTTGTGACACACATTATGACCATCGTTTGGCGATGGCATTTGGGCTGATAGGACTCGTTGTGAGTGGTGTGGTCATCGACCAACCCGCAGTCGTTTCCAAGAGCTGGCCCACTTACTGGGAGATGCTGGAGCGGATCTGATGGTGCCAAGGCTGCGAGAAGACCATCTAGAGATCCCGTTACCTCGACGTCTGCCAGCTCATCACCCTCATTTCGCTGAGATTCTCAATCGCCATCGTGAAGCCGTTGTTAAACGAATTCCGTGTTATACGGATCCTGTCTCTGGACTCTCGGTGATGACTGCCAAGTTTTTGGCAGAGCGCAACTATTGCTGTGAGAGCGGTTGTCGGCACTGCCCATATCTAGCCGACTGATCAACTAGATTGATGGTTTCACGAGAGGCAATAAAGGGGTCAAGTTGAGCGAAGAACGAGAAATAATGACGTGGGAGTCTTTTGGTACCGCGAGCCGCGAACTTGCAGTGATGATTGCGCAAAGCGGTTATGAACCCGACATTATTCTTGCCATCGCTCGAGGTGGTTTGCTTGCCGCTGGCGCTCTCGGTTATGCGCTTTCTGTAAAAAATACATACACCATGAACGTCGAGTTTTACACCGGTGTAAACGAACGACTTGCGGTTCCTATGATCCTTCCTCCAGTTCCGAGCCTTGTCGACTTAAAAGACTCCAAGGTGTTGATTGTTGACGATGTGGCAGACACAGGTCACACATTGAAGCATGTGCTCGAATTCTGCAAAGGTCAACTCGCTGATACACGATTGGCAGTGTTGTACGAGAAGTCGCAATCAATTATCAAGTGCGATTATGTGTGGAAGCACACCGATCAATGGATCAATTTTCCATGGAGCGACAAAGATCCTGTGGCTCAGCGCAAGTGGAGCGTCAAAGACGCCTGATTCGACTACCCCTGGTAGGTAATCGAAGTATCAAGAAACTCATTGTTGGTGATGTCACTGGCGGTGATGTCAGCGATTTCAAGACCCTCTTCGCGCAGGATTGGTGTTGCCTTAGCAATGAAGTCAGTGACGCGTGACTCTTCCAAGTCTCCGAATGTTGCAGTCTCGCCGTTTCCGACAATGCCGAGATCTTTTTGAGATGCAGCACCGTTAGCAACATCGCCATCACTCTGGCTCCACCAACTATCAAAAGTCTTGACGGTCTCGACAATGATTGCATTGGCTCGTGACGGGTCTGCGATGTAATCGATCTGTGCTTGTTGAAAAATCGGCACGATCTTTTCGAGGCACGGGCGAAGCTCTTCAAGACGATCTTTTCTAATAGCCAAGTTCTGCGCGTAGGAGTTCCATCCGGCTTCATGAATCAATTGGTATCCAGTCGTGATTGATCCGGTTTCTAGGTTGGCGTACTTGTATGGCTCTGAAGTCGCAAAACCTTGATGCGCTGCATCTTCTGTAGAGAGCAACAAATTGCCCTTGTAGTTTGCATCAACTTGATTCTTTTGGATCAAGCCTTGGGATTCGAAGTAGCGCATCCACGCTGGATCGCCGTAGACGTAAAAAGTCTTGATGGATTTGGCGGCATCAGCAATTGTCGTGACTTGCGGGTGCTTTGTTGCATCCCACAACACCACTTGAGGGTTGATGTTGAGAGAGTTAAACACCGCCAAGGTTGGAGCATCTGAATATCGCGTGATTGCAACGTCCGTACCTACATAGCCAAACGTGATGGCGTTGTCTTGGTACATCTCGGTGACGACAGGAGATTCTAAGAATGGTCCTCCAGCGCGGATTTCAAGTTGAACGCCAGCAGGCTCTCCATTGACTGTGAGTGTTCCCACGACTGCGCCTGTGTCTTTGGATGCAACTGCGTCGTCGCCCATGAGTTGGTACACGCCACCGTGTTCAGATTCGGGGAACCAGTCGGTTTGAATCACGATGGTTGCAGGACATACATCCCCAAGCGAAATTGCTGTAGTCGTTGCAATGGTGTCGACAACAGAATCGGACGACTCGGTGTTGGTGCTACCACACGCTGCCAGCACAAAGATTGCGGCAACTGTCGAGAGTGCTAAAAACATTTGCTTTCGAGTCTGAATTGAGTTATTCATTTTGATGTTTCGTCCTTTTTGTCATATCCATTATTGAGAAATTGCTCCTTCGTACCATCTTCCAACAATTCGTTTGTTGAGTAGACCGAAGAGAATAAAAAGCATAAGACCAAGCAGCGTGGCTGCCAACGCTGTGACAAACATCGGCCCTGCCTGACTGTTTAAAAAGAATTGTGTAATCAACTTGCCGAGACCAGGGTCACCTTTGGCAAAAAAGAAGTCTCCAACGATGGCGCCGATGACAGCAAGACCTGCAGAGATTCGCAAACCACCAAATATTGCTGGGCTTGCGGCTGGCAATTGCAATTTGAGTAAGCGAGCAAGAGGGCCTGAACGCTGCAGGGTGAAAAGGTCATGCATGTTTTTTGGTGTTGAGTGCAGGCCAAAAAGCGTGTTGGAAATGATCGGGAAAATCGAAATGATGACGGTGACGAGCACGCGAGCAGCAAAGTTGGATCCAACAAGCTTGATCATGAGCGGAACGATTGCAATGATTGGTGTGACTTGAAGCGCGATGAGGTATGGCCATAGTGCTCGTTCTAGCCAACGAGCTTGTGCCATCACGATCCCAAGGACGAGACCAATTGATGTTGCCAAAGTAAGTCCGACGAGCGAAGTCTTCAGTGAGATCCAAAACGCAATCAAGATCTTGGTACGGGTGATGCCATAGATGTCTTCAAACAGCCGATGTGGCGGGGGAATAATCATTGGTGTTCCAGAAGCCGGAGAAAAGTTGTTTTCAAGGCCGTAAGCAAGTGCATACCAGCCAGCAAGAAATACGATGAGCACTACACCAGGCCCGAAATAACGCCTAATGATTGATTTCATATATTCTGCAGCTGTCTGAGATGCCGAGCGATTGTTCCACAACATTTTGCAAAATCGGGTTGGTATCTGATTTCGGGTGACCGTGGATAGTCAAAAGGGATTTCGATGATGTGCGCGATGGATGCAGGTCGTGCACTCATAATGATCACCCGTTGTGAGAGATAGACGGCTTCTGATATCGAATGAGTGACGAAAACTGCCGAAAATTTGGCAGAGGCAAACAATGCCAGCAAGTCGTCGTTGAGTTGTTCACGAGCAAATTCGTCAACAGCGGCAAATGGTTCATCAAACAAAAACAGTTTTGGTTGCGTCACGAGTGACCGAGCGAGCGACACGCGCATTTTCATGCCACCAGAAAGTTGTCGAGGGTATTTGTTTGCACTGTCGGCCAGGCCGACAGATGACAGCGCATTGAATGCGAGTTCGCGTCGATCGGTGGCATTGACGCCACGCAATTCGAGCAACGTTTCTACGTTGCGAAGTGCAGTGCGCCATGGAAGCAATGTTGGATCTTGAAAAACGAAACCCACATCGTTGGAAGGCGTATTGAGTTGACCGCTGGTTGGCTTTTGCAAGCCACTCAACACGCGCAGCAACGTCGACTTGCCACACCCACTTGGCCCGACTACTGAAACAAATTCGTGATCGCCGATCTCAATTGAGATATTGCGCAAGACTTCGGTCGAGTCGGGGAATGACAGACAGATACCATCGGCAGATATCGACGGGGTACCCGAACGATGCGCGTGGTGTTCAGGAGTGGTGGAGTTCACCGAAGCGTCGGCTAAGCCGCATCCTCGTAGGGGTCACACAAATAATCTAATAGTGCTGATTAGACAATTGGTGATTTCCAGAGTCCTTTTCGCAACAAAATATCTTTGAGGACTGCAGGTTTGTCGGTCATGATCCCGTCAACACCCAGTTCGATGAGATGTTCCATTTCGCTTGGATCGTCGATCGTCCAAACATGCACTTGGAGGCCGGCTTCATGGGCGTCGTCAACAAGTCGTCTGTCAGTCAGGGTGATCGGCCCCTGCTTCATTGGAATCTGGGCGGCATGAGCGCCATCAAAGGGTTTGGTCATTCCCATCCAACTACGCACACGCAACAGTGCAACTTGCTTAGGTCCAAGAGATGTGCACAACGATGCACCGAAGGTGGCTCTTAACTGTGTGAGCCGCTTGTCGCTAAATGATCCGACACAAACCTTGTCGAGCACACCTGAACCTTGTAGTGCATGAATGAGCGGTTGCAAAGCAGCATCAGACTTGCAATCAATGTTGATCCGAGCTGTTGGCCAAGCGTCAAAGATGTCTTGCAGCAACGGAATAGGTTCTTTACCGTCAACGCGTGCCAACTTCACATCGGCGTAGTCGAGCTCGCTAATTTTTCCAGGAATTCCGCATGTACGCAGCAGGTCATCGTCGTGGAAAGCAAGGAGCATGCCGTCGCGAGTTGCGTGCACATCGGTTTCCAAATATTGGTAGCCGAGTTCTATGGCACGCGCAAAAGCTGGCATCGTGTTTTCTGGCGCATCACTCGCACCACCTCGATGGGCAAAGGGTATGGGGAGGTGTGTTGCGAGATACGGATGGGACATAACGAACTATCTACTCAGATACTTCGTCCGGCTGCCGCCCAGTATTCATCTTTGAGCAGTCGCTTATAGAGTTTGCCAGTCGGATGTCGCGGTAGTTCTGCTCGAAAGTCAATCGACTTTGGACACTTAAAAGAGGCAAGTGAAGCTCTGCAATGGGCAATGAGCTTTTGTTCGAGCACTTTTGCTTCAGCTTCGGAAGTTGGCATCGTCGTGGGTTGAACAACGGCCTTCACTTCTTCACCAAACTCATCGTTTGGAACTCCGAATACTGCGACATCGGCAACATCTGGATGAGAGACCAAGACGTTCTCGGCTTCTTGTGGGTAGATGTTGACCCCGCCAGCAATGATCATGAAGGCCTTGCGGTCGGTGAGATAGAGATAGCTTTCGTCGTCCAAATAGCCAATGTCGCCGAGTGTTGACCATCCGCGGCCCAGTATGTCTTTTGATGCTTCGGTTTTCTCGGGATCGTTGTGGTATTCAAACTTTGCCGCTGATTCGAAATAGATAGTGCCAATCTGACCAACGGGGAGCTCGTTGCCTTCGTCGTCAAGAATATGAATGACTCCCTGTAAAGACTGTCCAACAGTTCCTGGATGGGAGAGCCATTGCTCAGAGTTGCAGTACACAAAGCCGTTGCCTTCGCTGCCTGCATAATATTCGTGAACGATCGGGCCGAGCCATTCGATGGTTTGTTGTTTGATATCGACTGGGCACGGCGCTGCTGCATGGAATATGTGTGTCAGTGATGTCGTGTCGTATTGCTTTCGAACATCGTCAGGCAGTTTCAATAATCGAACAAACATCGTAGGAACAGTCTGAGAATGTGTTACTGAATATTGTTGGATGAGTTGCAAAAACTCTTGGGCGTCAAAATGTTCCATGATGATGGTCGTACCACCCACGCGGTGGACGGCAAGATTCCAGCGCAAAGGAGCAGCGTGATAAAGCGGAGCAGGTGAAAGATAGATCGTGCTGTCATTCATTGAAAATAAAAATTGCCCCAAAGACGTCACGCCATTGGGCGAGCCGAGCGGACTATTTCCAAGATTGAGAGCAACGCCTTTTGGTCGTCCAGTAGTGCCACTCGAGTACAACATGTCCGAACCGTCAACTCGATCGTCAAGAGGAAGCGCTGATTGTTGTGCAACTACATCTTCGTAACTGTCATATCCTGCAACTGTTCCGTCGAGCATGAGGCGAAGATCAACCCGTGGTATCGAATCTGCAATCTCGACAGCCTGATCTGCTTTGTGAATACTGGTGATGAAGGCCTTGGCACTGCAGTCATTGATGATGTACGACAACTCATCGGAAGTCAGTCGACTTGAGCATGCTGTATAGATGAGCCCGGCATAATGACATCCCCAGATCACCTCAAAGAATCGAGGGTGATTTTCTAGGCAAATCGCGATGTGATCGCCCGACCGCAAACCATGGTGATACAACAACTGGCTTAACCTATTTGCCGAATCATCCAATTCTTGATATGTAATGACTTGTGAAGTCGAAGCCATGATGATGGCGGGTTTATCGGGTGTCGTGGTTGCGATTTGTCCAGGGAACACAGGCAAAATTTAGCCCACAATTTGCACCAGGTAAGAATCGAACGCATCTGACTAGATTTGAGTTGATCCAAAGGGGCAAACATGTCAAATTCAAATAGCCAGACACTGGCTGAAGAGCAGTTGATCAACGAAGCAATCACGGATCTGCTCAATGCTTTTCCACCACGAGAGACAAAACCAGCGATTTTTCTTGGCGAGCAATTCGATCGCGGACTTGCATGGGTGCATTTTCCTGTCGGTGCTGGCGGACTCGGATTGTCGCCGAAGCATCAAAAGATTGTGAGTGAAAAGTTGTCGGCTGCAGGTGGCCCAAATGCGTATGCAAGAAACCCAATTGGTTATGGAATGTGTGGGCCGACCGTTGTCGAGTGGGGCACACCCGAGCAAAAGACGCGCTATCTGCGTCCACTGTTTACGGGCGAGGAAATTTGGTGCCAACTCTTTTCCGAACCTGGTTCGGGTTCGGATTTTGCAGGACTCTCTGCCAAGGCAATTCGCGACGGTGAAGAGTGGTTGGTGAACGGACAAAAAGTGTGGACGACTTTGGCTCACTTATCGAAGTGGGGACTGTTGGTAGTGCGCACTGACCCGGAGGCTGTGAAGCACGCCGGGATGACTGCAGTGGTGGTGGACATGCAGGCTCCAGGCGTAGAAGTTCGACCACTGCGCCAGATGACAGGCGAAGCCGAATTTAATGAGGTGTATTTTACCGATGTACGAGTACCAGTCTCGGAAACCTTGGGTGGCCCTGGAGATGGCTGGCGTGTGAGTTTGACAACGTTGATGAACGAACGAGTTGCGATTGGTGGCGCAGTACCTCCAAAAGCCTCTGGGCCAATTCGAGAAGCAATGAAGATTTGGGAGAATCGTGCAGATGAAGATCGCGATGCAGCCACTCGCGACAAATTGACGCGGTTGTGGATTCGAGCGGAAGTTTTGCGCTTGACCAATATTCGAGCAGGTCAAAATCGAAAGCTCGGTGTGCCAGGACCAGAGGGCGCAATCGGGAAGATGGCTAGTGCCGACTTGAATAAGGAAACGTACGAGTTTTGCATCGAGCTGATGGGTGCAAATGGAATGTTGTATGGAAGTTACGCAATGGTGCGTCCTGAAACGGCAATGAGTTTTGATTCAGTACCGAAGGCTTTTTTGCGAGCGCGTGCAAACAGCATCGAAGGCGGCACCAGTGAAGTGATGAAAAATATTCTCGGTGAGCGAATACTCGGACTGCCAGGAGATGTGCGGGTTGATAGAGAAATGCCGTGGAGCAAAGTTCCACGCAATTAGTTATCTGATGCGGCGTGATCGATGCGCTAGGCAGTGAGTTGTGTCAAGACTTCGCTGGCACTGACCGAGCGGTCGTCGAGGTGTTGACCAAGAAGAAAGTTTCCACCGATCATCACTGTTGCTGACTGTTCGATTGCGTGCTGCAATTGTCGAATATTTCGCGGAGGAGGAAAGTATTCGTCCTCGGTGGTGAGTCGAACCTCTTTGACCCCGTGTCGTGGTGAGAGCCGATCGACCACTGCCATCACAAGTTCCTCTGGTGCAGAAGCGCCAGCGGTTACTCCAACTGTGCCTGTGAGTCCTAGCGGAATTTCGTTCGCCGAATTGATGCGCAACACTGTCTTGCAGTTCATTGATCGTGCGAGCTTCTCGAGTGCAAGCGTGTTGGATGAGTTTGAAGAACCAATGATGATCACGGCATCGCACTCTTGCACAATTTGCATCAATGCTGTCTGACGATTTGTCGTGGCAAAACACAGATCGCTTTTACCTGGTTGCCACACTTGAGGAAATCGCGCTTTGACTGCTTGTGCTACTTCTTGCCAGTCGCGATGTGAGAGTGTCGTCTGTGCAAGCAGAGCCAATGGTTCATTCGTCTCAGGTAGCGATGCAACATCTTCAATATGCTCGACCCGCGTCGTTGCATCAGGAGCGACCGCCATTGTTCCTACTGCTTCTTCGTGTCCTTCGTGGCCGATATATACAATTTTGTAACCCTTGTTTGCTCGAACGCGAAGCTCGTGGTGCACCTTGGTGACAAGGGGACACACCGAGTCGACGACGTAGCCGCCCCGCGCAATGGCATGTGCAACGACTTCTGGAGCAGATCCATGTGCAGAGAGCATGATTGGGCTGCCGATGGGTATCTCGTCGATCTCGTTGACGAAGACAACTCCTTGGGCAATAAAGCGATCGACAACTGACTTGTTGTGCACAATTTCGTGAAAGCAATAGACAGGTGCGGGAAACGTGCGGACCATCCATGACAGTGCCTTAATCGCCATCTCCACTCCAGCACAAAAACCTCGTGGCGCAGCAAGTAGAACACGATCAACCGAAGAGTGCTCAGTGTTCAGCGATTGATTCAACAGACTCACGTCAATACTTTACTACTCATCGTTCTGACGAAATCCGCTTGTAGAATGCATCTGTGACTGAGCGATTGCCTACCGTAGTGATCGTTGGACGTCCCAACGTCGGCAAGAGCACACTTTTCAACCGTTTTTTAGGAGCTCAAGTAGCAATTGTTGAAGATCAGCCTGGCATTACGCGTGACCGCTTCGAACGCGATGTTGAATGGATCGGCAAGAAATTTAGCGTTGTTGACACGGGTGGCTGGATGCCTGGCGGCACAGAGCTCGACACAAAAGTAAGTCGTCAAGTAGAAGAGGCTGCTCGCTCTGCAGATTTGGTCTTGTTTGTGGTTGACACCTGGGTCGGCGTTACCCATGACGACGAATTGATCGCTGCTTGGCTGAGAAAGATCGATCGCCCGGTACTTGTTGTATCCAACAAGATCGATTCTGAACGTCGTGAAACTGATCGATGGGATTTTTTGTCACTCGGTTTTGGCGAACCGATTGCGGTTTCTGCTCTGCACGGTCGCAAATCAGGAGATCTGCTGGATGCGATTTTGGAAAGAGTGGAAGCACTCGACCTCGAACCAGAGCCGGATCTTGGAGATGCGATTCGCGCACCTGGTATTCCTCGTGTTTCGATCGTCGGTCGGCCAAATGTTGGTAAGAGCACATTGTTTAACCGACTGGTGGGTGAGGATCGATCCATCACGCACGACATGCCCGGTACAACTCGCGACGCCATTGACACGCAAGTAGACACCGAAGACGGACCAATGGTGTTCGTCGACACCGCAGGTATGCGACGCAAGAGCAAAGTCGATGAGTCTGCTGAGTACTACTCATTTGTGCGAGCTCTGCGTGCCGTTGACGAGTCGGACGTGGCGTTGCTCGTTATTGATGCACATGATGGCATTACCAGTCAAGACCAGCGACTTGCCGAACGGATTGATGCTGCTGGTTGTCCAGTGATTGTGATTTTGAACAAATGGGAAACGCTTGACGCCGAAGGTCGCGAACACATCGACAATGAGATGACACGCAAGCTGTACTTCATTGGCGACGCACCAGTATTGAAGGTCTCGGCTTTGACGGGCAAGGGTGTACATCGCCTGCTTCCAATTTTGCAGGAATGCATCGTGCATTATCACAAGCGAGTTCCCACTCGTGATGTCAACAAGGTGATGGCCGAAGCGCAGCAGAAGCAGCCAGCAGGTAGCGGTGCTCGTGTGCTGTATGCACTGCAGGGCGCAACTGATCCTCCGACATTCACACTTTTTGTCAATCGTGAGTTGCCAGCACCATATTTGCGTTACTTAGAGCGCTGCATTCGAGAAAAATTCGAATTTGGATCCACGCCAATCAAGATGCGTGTGCGTAAGCGCTCAGAGTAAACACCATGCCCTGGTGTGAAGAATGTGCAAAGTATCTCGCACCAAGCGCGATGCAAGCAGATGGCTCATGTCCTGTGTGTTTGAAGCCAATTCAACTGCCAAATATTCACGGTGGCCTAACGGCCAAGAACATCAACATTAAGAAGCTCGCACAAAGCGGTAGCGAAGAAGATGTGGATATTCCGTGGCACTTCAAGTTGCTCGTTGGTGCGTTGATTGTCTATCTCTCATGGAGAGTTGTAGACCTTTTTCGCTAGGGTGACTTGTCAAGATGCGGGCTGTAGCGCAGCTTGGTTAGCGTGCTTGTCTGGGGGACAAGAGGTCGTCGGTTCAAATCCGATCAGCCCGACTAGAAATTGGTAAATCGAATTTATGCGTTTGAGGCGTAGCCAACCATCGCAAGCGATGCCGCAGCGAGCACAAGTCCCACTATTTGGCTTTTGTGAAGTTTTTCATGATCGACAGTGATCGCAAGTCCCACAGTTGAAACTGGGTACAGCGCGGTGATGACGCCAACAAGTGAAAGTAATCCGCCGTGAATCGCGAGAAGATACAAACCGTTGGCTGTCGTATCGAGAACACCGGAAAGCATTGCGAGTGCTATCACTCGACGGTCTACTTTGAGTCGCCCGACACCCAATAGTCCGACTACCGCAACGGTTGGCACACTCACTAAACGTTGACCAAGCAGTGGCCACAGTCCTGCATCTGGTGAAGTCTGTGCAAGACAAACGAAGATGACACCGAAACCTAGACCGGAGATGACGGCATAAACGATTGCTCGCAGTGGTGTTGGTAGGTCGTGATGGTCGAGCACATCGCCTACGAGAGCGACGGCAACTACCGCAAGCAACATGCCAAGGTATGCAACGGGTGCTGGTCGTTCGCCTTGCAAGAGCCCAACAACTACAGGACTACACATGCCAACAATTGCTGAGATTGGCGCAACCACAGTCATCGAACCGAGCGACATCGATTGGTAAAAGGCAACGAGCGCGATTGCGCCACCTCCGCCAGCGAAACCACTCCAGAGCCAATCGTTGGTGCTCATAACGGGCGTGTCACCGAACATAATCAGAGCAGCGATCAATACAAGCGCAGTCGATTGACCCAGGAATGTAACGGCAGCAGCTTTCGAGACCTTGGTTGCGCGGCCGCCAAAGTAGTCGGCAACCCCATACATCAGGGCAGCACTCAAAGCCCAGATGATTACCATTGCACTCATTATGTACAACAGCGAAACTCTTTGGCACATTGATGACGATCGGGTTCATCTAAACTCAATGAAGCAATTGTTGTAGTACCAATTGGGGGCATGAGTTGCGAGGTCTGGGAACTTTGATTAACACATCAACTGTGCTTGTTGGTGGCGGCATCGGACTCGTGATTGGCCACCGTATTCCCGACAGAGTACGAGAATTGGTAGTGCAAGTGATCGGTCTTGTGACGCTCGCTCTCGGCATAAGCGACGTTATTAAAACTCACAATATGGTGTTTCCGCTTGTTGGAATGGTTATTGGTGCTCTCATCGGCGAGGCATTGCGCATTGAGGATCGCCTTGTTCGGTTGGGGGAGATGTTGAAGAATCGATTCGCGTCGAACAATACAGATGGTCGCTTCGTTTCTGGATTCGTCACTGCGTCTTTACTATTTTGTGTTGGTCCGCTCACCATTCTCGGCGCCATTCAGGATGCAACCGGAAATGCGCCACAGTTGTACATCATCAAAGGAAGTTTGGATGGATTTATGACGGTGATTTTTGCTGCTCTCTATGGAGTGGGCGCAATATTTAGTGCTGCAAGCGTTTTCGTTGTGCAGGGAACACTGACACTGTTTGGTACTCGCCTTGATGTATTGCTCGATGATCGGATGAGAATTGAATTGTTTGCAGCAGGTGGATTAGCCGTGATGGCGATTGGGCTCAATTTATTGGAGATAAAGAAGATACGCCTCGGGTCATTACTTCCGGGTTTGGTTGTAACGCCAATATTGGTATGGATATTTGCAACACCCGGTGGTTTGTGGTCATGACTTGGTTTGATTTGTAAATTATGTGCGGAAGGTTTGTGCGCAAGACTTCAGCGATTGAGATTTCCCAAATATTTGAGGCGACGAATAATTCTCTAGATTTGCCTGTGAGTTACAACGTCGCACCTACATCGCGAATTTTGTCGGTTGTATCGACTGTGGATGGACGAAGAGTGCAAGATGTGTCGTGGGGGCTCATTCCTCGTTGGGCAAAAGATTCCACAAAGGCAGCGAGCTTGATCAATGCTCGACTCGAGACGGTGAGCGAAAAGCCATCGTTTAAAAATCTGATTGCATCAAATCGCTGCGTTCTTCCCATGGACGGATATTTCGAATGGAAGGAAGTATTGCGTCATGACGAAATCAAGCCGTTTAAACAGCCGTTCTACTTTTCGCCTCAACCTGGGTCTCATTATTCGCACAGCGGAGTACTTGGGGTTGCCGGACTGTGGTCATCGTGGAAAGACCCAAATAATCCCGAAGGGTCAAGTGTGATCACAGCGGTTGCCTTGACACGAGATGCCAACGCGATGGTTTCTCAAGTGCATCACAGGATGCCAGTGCTGTTAGATCAACAAGGAGTCATGAGTTGGCTCGATCTTGCAACCGAAGAGCCGCTCTCACACTTGGTCGAAATCGAAGATGAGGCATTAGTCGTGTGCGCTGTGAGTACCAAAGTGAATAGTTCTCGAAGTAGTGGTGCTGATCTCATTGACCCAATTGATTTGAATGATGCATCGAATGGCAAGCGCAAAGCTGAGCACAATGACGAACTCAGATTGTTTTAAGAGCCTTCGATAATTTTTCGGCATCAGCGCGCAACACTGACTCGTCGACATGCTTGGCCGCATTTTCAAATGAAAGATCCGACATGTTGTTTGTTGGAATCACATGCAAGTGGCAGTGGGGTATTTCGAAGCCTGCGATGATGAGGCCAATTCGAGTACATCCATAAACCTGCTTTTGTGCGTTGCCAATTTTCGTAGCAATTGTCAGAAGATGGCTTGAAGTCTGTTGCGACAGGTCTGTCCACTGGTCAACTTCTTCGATGGGTACAACCAGGGTGTGTCCAGACGAAATCGGGTTGATTGTTAGAAAGGCAACGCAAAGCGAATCTCGATAGACGAAATGACCGGGTATTTCTCCCGCAATGATTCGCGTAAACAGAGTTGGCATGACTCCGACTGTAGTGTCGTTGTCTGTGACGGACGAAAAACCAAGCTTGATGACTGGAATCGTGACTGTGCCGAATGCAATCACGTTGGCGCGGCTGTTCCTCTTACCCCTATTTCTCTATGTTTTGTTTTCTCGCGACAATCGGGCAGGAGCTGCATTATTGCTCGGTGCGATTAGCTACACAGATTGGATCGATGGGTGGGTCGCGCGCAAATTTAATCAAACGTCTGCGTTCGGATCGGTGTTTGATCCGTTCGTCGATCGAATGTTGTTCATTGTGGCCACCATTGGCGTAATGGTCGATGGTGGTGTGCCTCGGTGGTTTTGTATCACGATATTGATTCGCGAAATCTCGGTTGGAATGGCGATGGTGATTGCGACCCTTTTTGGTATGCAACGGTTTGCAGTGAGCTATTGGGGCAAGTGGTACACATTGCTCTTGATGACTGCCGTTCCATTGCTGCTGTTGGCCTCGAGTACCCATGCAACTGCGGATGGAGCCAGGCTCTTGGGATGGGCGCTTGCGGTTCCGGGTCTGATATTGAGCTATTACACAGCCATTATGTATGGGCCAGTGATCAGGGCAAACCTGCACACAGGGCGGATCAACAGAACGCTACGGTAGGGACATGGCGTATACGTTTTGCAATTCGTGCGGTCATCGAAATCCACCAGATTCCACATTTTGTTCGGCATGTGGCACCGTTTTGGATCACTTGGGAGAACGAACCATCGTGCTCTCAAAAGTAGATTCATTGCAGGACGCACCCGGATCACAAGACAACGTACAAATTCTGCTGAGTGAGATTCGGGGTCAAGATGGGGCACACGGTCTTCTCGTGATGCGCTCTGGCGAACGCTCGGGTGAACGATTCTCGTTGACGTCTGAACGACTTGAGATCGGGCGAAATCCCGAGTGTTCTGTTTGCCTTGACGACGTAACCGTTTCACGTAGACATGCCGAAATTCGCAGTGTTGACGATCACTACGTGGTGACCGATTTGGGGTCATTGAATGGAACGTATGTAAATCAAGAGCGTGTAGAGGAAGTTGTCTTACAGAACGGCGATGAACTACAGGTAGGCAAGTACCGCATGGTGTTTTTTGACGGCGCTGGCATCTAGTCAAAACATTTTCAGATTGACTTCAAAAGTGGCAGAATGTACGACCTGTGGTGACTGACAACAATTTCCTCTCGATCGGTGAAGTTCTTGGACTCCTGCTCGAAGAGTTTCCCGATGTCACCATTTCAAAGATTCGATTTCTTGAGAGTCAAGGATTAATCGAGCCTGAGCGCACCGCATCGGGCTATCGCAAATTCAGTCGATCCGAAGTTGAACGGTTGAAGTTTATTTTGCGCGAACAACGCGAAAACTATTTGCCGCTCAAAATTATTCGTAGCAAACTCGAAAGTGACACGAGTGACGGCATGATCAGGCCGTATGACGACACGTCGCCCCATATCGAGCGAAGTCAGGCAACGAATGGGGGACATCCTTCGGCACGCCAAAACTTGTCGAAGGCGCCTGATGCTCCAACGCGCAAAACAAAGAAAACAGACGACACATCTTCCATAAGTCGTAGCGAGTTGCTCCAAGAGCTCGATGCCAGCGATGTCGTATTGAAATCGCTTGTTGCAAATGGTTTGGTCAAGCCGCGTCTTGTTGGTGACATCGAGATGTTTAGCCCGCTCGATAAGGAAATTGTTGAGATCGCGTCTCGGTTTATCGATAAAGGAATTGATGTGCGGCACCTAAAAACTTGGAAGCACACAGCGGAGCGCGAATTTGGACTCTTCGAGCAAAGAATCATGCCATTTCTTCGACAACGTAATCCTGCTGCCCGCCAAGAAGCGATGGAGTTATTACGCGAGCTCACTGAACTTGCTGACCAGTTGAGATCAGCGTTCGTCACTGTGGCCGCGCGTGGTTATGACGAAGGACGAACGCAATAGTGCTCATCGAGCTCGATCTCGATGGAGTGAGGTTGGAGTTGCCTTCGAATACCCCGATTTTGATGTTGCGTGAATCATCAGGTCGTCGAAGAATGCTGCCTATTTATATCGGTGGGCCTGAAGCATCTTCGATTCATTTTGCGCTTGAAGGAGTGCTGCCCGAACGCCCGCTCACTCATGATTTATTTGTTTCGTTGATCGGCGTGCTGGACGTGGAATTGGAAAGCATTGTGATCACGCAAGTTATTGACAACACCTACTTTGCCGAGCTTCACCTCAAGGGGAGTAGTGGTGAACGAATAGTCTCGTGTCGCCCGTCGGATGCTGTTGCAATTGCACTTCGAGCGGGAGCCCCTTTGTATGCCACAGAGGAGTTGATGGACTTAGTAGGCAGGCAGGCTCCAGATGCTGATGCAGACTCCGAAGAAGAAATTCTTGATGAATTTCGCGATTTCATTGAAAGCATCAAACCAGAGGACTTTCAGGGCTAGGCAAAGCCAAAATACGCGCCTAACCTTGACATATGGCTCAGGGATTTAGTGGCAAAAAAGCAGCAGAGATTGTTGGAATCACCTATCGCCAAATTGACTACTGGGCTCGCACGGATCTCATTCGCCCTTCAAGTTGTGATGCATCGGGGAGTGGAACTCGCCGCGTGTACACCTACAGAGACTTGCTTGAACTTCGTGTAATCAAGACCTTGTTGGATGCCGGTATCAAGCTTGAGTCAGTGCGCGATGTATTCAAATATCTGCGGAATCATGTTGAGTCTGAGATTGCTGCTGCGCACATTGTCATCAGCGGACAGTCTGTGGTGCTGTGCCAGGGAGACCAGCTAGTTGACGTATTGCGAAATGGTCAAGGAGTGCTCAACGTTCTTCCTCTTGCGGGTGTCAAAAATCAGGTTGATTCACAAATTGTTGCTCTCGCTCGCACAGAGGTGATGATCAAGCCTGTCTCAGTCGCTCTAGCGCTCTAGGCGTCCTTTTGTTTGGTGGGTTGTTGTGGCAACGATCCCAATAATCTTCTGATCGGTTCTTCGACATCGTCGAGAAGTTTGTCAACACGCAGAGCAACGCGGTTGAAGTTTTCCAATGACTGCTGAATCGTTTGGAGAGTTGACGCAGTTGATTCGACTGAGCGCTTTGCTTGGTCGACTACGCCTTTGATGCTATTGCTAGCAACATTTTCGGCATCATCTTTGATATCGGCAACTGTGGAGTTGAGTTTGGAGAGTAGTGAGAGGAGATCTTCCACTGATGGAAGAGAAAATGGCTTCGAACTATTGCTTTCCGTCATGACGAAACTCTAGTCGCGTGCCCTAAAGAGTTCCATAGGCACCTGCATCGCCAGACTGACCGCTTGCGAGTGCGATCAAAATAGAAGCATCCAGGTCATTGATCATTTCTTCGATGTTGGATTCGTGGATTGCGTTGACTGTGCAATGGAGAGACTGTGGAGGTTGTTGTCGATCGATGTACCATCCGCGTTTCCACATCTCGTTCGCAACAGCAAATATGTTGAGGCGCGAAGGGTCATGAGCAGTGAACGATAAGAGCAGTGCGTCTGGGAAGGCCAGCAATGAAAGTTCTGCATGATTGTCGATGTGTTTGGCGAGTATTTCGGTGGCAGCACGTGCACTTTGGGTGAGGCGCAAATATCCGTCGTCGCCAAGAAAATGCATGACTGCCCACGCGGCAGCAATGGGGCCTCCAGATTTAGTTCCGAGCATTCCACTCGAGGCATAGGTACCGCCAAGCCATGCGTCTGTGACGAAACCCTGGTACGAGCGCAAGCGTTTGTTTGCATACATGATCACTGATGCACCCTTTGATGTGTAGCCAAACTTGTGTAGATCAACAGAGATTGATGTGACTCCGTCTACCTGCAAATTCCATGGAGGAATTTGATGACCAAGTTTTGCTAGGTAGGCGAGTGATACGCCTCCCATGCACGCATCAACGTGACAGTTGATGTTCCTACTCTTTGCAAGAGATGCAATGCCAGAAATGTCATCGATAACTCCCTGTGGATATTGCGGGGCAGAACCGACAAGCAAAACGGTGTTGGCATCAATTGCGCCGGACATGGCCAAAACATCTGCCCGCCAATCGGGTTGCACTGCAACACGACGAACCTCAACGTCAAAATACGCACATGCCTTATCGAAGGCTGCATGTGCTGATGTTGCCAAGACGATGTTTGGGTGGAGGATTGAAGACTCTCTGCGGTATTGGTCTCGAGCAGCTTTCACGGCCATCAAAATGCTTTCGGTGCCACCGCTCGTGAAATAGCCAGCGGATTCACTGGTCGAGCCAAGCCATTTTCCAGCCATATCCAACACTTCGGCTTGCATGTTGCGAAGGCTTGGAAAGGCATGGGTATTGAGCGCATTGGAGCCTGCAAAGCGCTTGTAGGCCTCGTCGGCGACTGCGAGAACCTCAGGTCCAGCGTTGTAGGCGAGTGAGAATGCCTTGCCATTTCGCCACTGCACATCGTCGCTTGCGCTTGCATCGAGTGCTTGGATGACCTGTTCGAAATTCATTCCCTGTGCGGGCAACTGGTGTGAAGAGGAGTTTTGAGCCATAGAGAGTGTCCTTACTGATTTGTTGAGTATTTCGAGTACTTTTTACTCTTCCGTCCTAACTTTACATAACTATGATTATGGGCGTAAATATCATCTGGCTAAGCCTGGCCCAGATCCTGGACCAATGGTTTGGCTGCCTCAAGAAGCCACGCCAAAGCAGCCTTGTAATCCCGTGTTGTTGGGTCGATTGAAGGATCTAAATCCTGCTCAACATCTTGCACTGCACATTTCAAGACAAAGATTTGATCTCTCAGCGTGTCGCGTTCGGTGCGTGTGATCACGAGCTCGTCTTCGCTCAACGCCAGCTCTGTGGCGCGTTGCCGTGCAACCCAATCCCATTGCCGACAAGCCTGCGAGCAAAACTCTCGTGGCCGTCCGGCGCCCGATGTTGGGGCCAATGGATTTCTACACCAGCGGCACTTGATGTAGTCCGTTGAAATCACGTGCGTCTGAGTGTTGTACAACGCTTCACTAGTTGGTTGCCGTGATTTCGTCATGACGAAAAGGTATGTCAAATATCGGACAATAGCGAGGATTCAAGCGCATACTAAAGAGATGAGTTCTCTTGTTCTGCCTGCCCACCTTGAGCCTCCAACTCGATTGCTGTCGAGCGACAATGCCTCGGGTGCTCACCCACTCGTGTTGCAGGCACTTACTGATGCCAACAGTGGCCACGCACTCGCCTATGGCAATGACCGATATACACACAATGCCGAGACAGCTTTTTCAGAACTTTTTGATGCAGACGTGATCACGCGCTTTGCGTTCGGTGGAACCGGCGCAAATGTGATGGCACTCGCAAACATGTTGCAGCCAGCAGAGGCTGTTGTGTGTTCGTCTTGGTCGCACATTGCAGTCGATGAGGCCGGCGCTCCCGAGCGTTTCCTTGGCGCAAAACTGATCGATCTTCCGTCTGCAGATGCAAAGCTTCGACCGAGCGACTTGCACTCGCTCGAACATCTCTTTGGCAGCGAACACCATGTGCAACCACGCGTTGTATCGATTACTCAGGCAACTGAACTCGGCACGCTCTACACCGCTCAGGAAGTCAAAGACTTGTGTGCTGCTGCTCATGACATGAACATGCTCGTCCATATGGATGGCGCGCGTATCTGCAATGCAGTTGGGGCTTTGGGTGGATCGCGCGAAGCATTGCGTTCATTCACCATCGATGCAGGTGTTGATGTGCTCACATTCGGTGGCACCAAGACCGGACTTGTTTTCGGCGAGGCCGTGGTGTTTTTGAATACCGCTCTTGCTTCAAGGTCTCTCTATATTCGCAAGCAATCGACACAGTTGTATTCCAAAATGCGCTACATCTCGGCGCAGTATCTCGCATTTTTGCAAGACGACTTGTTCATCAAACTTGGGTGTGCAAGCAATGCTGCTGCTCAGTCTCTCTACGATCAGGTTCGACACATCAAGTCGCTCAATTTGACAGCCCCTCCTGTGGTCAACAGCATCTACCCCGTTCTTGAACCCGCTGTGCACAAGGCACTGCAGGATTGGTCGTTCTATTGGGACTGGGACGCCAAGACCAACCAGGTTCGATGGATGACGGCGTGGGATGTTGAGGACTCTGATATTTCACGCTTTGTGCAAGGAGTACAGGCATTATTGCCTTCATGAGATGTAATTGACCGACTGGTTAGTTCTGCGCTAGGGTCTTGTGCAGCGGGGGCTCAGTGGCTGCACTTGATTTTGGACAACGCATTGCAAGTGACGATGACTGGATGAATGGCGCGGCATGTCTCGGCTTGACCAACATCTTCTTCCCCGCAGTTGCCGAGCGACCGCAAACCCGCGAACGTCGCGAAGAGATGGCAAGATCGGTCTGTAGTGAGTGCTCAGTATTGGAGACGTGTCGAACATTTGCGCGCGACAACCATGAGTATGGTTTCTGGGGTGGAGAATCTGAAGAAGAACGTCATGCTGCCGGATTCCGGCTTATCGCGCCTATTGGCGTGCGATCACTTTCTCGTCAATAGTTTCTTTGCGGCGGCATTTTCGCGATGATCAATGCCGAGCAAGTAGTTCGACTCGCCTGGGCCGACTACGGAGATCCAAGAACAATCAGCGACATTGTCGAAGTCAGTGCTCATGTTTCCACCAATCATGTGTTTCGTTTACATTTCAACGACGGGTCACATGTCGTTGGCAAGGTATCTTCATACGGTTCATATTTTTTGTTTGCTGAAGATCATGACCGACTGTTCAAGTTGGTGCACTCGCTGAGTGGTACACGATGGTCAGGTTTTCTCGCACAAGTTCTGCCCCGCGATGGTCGGGCGTACACCTGGTATGACGGCTCGTGTTGGGCTGCTTTTTACAATGATGTTGAGCGAGGAAACCAACTGCCACGAATAATTAGCGAGCAAGACATCGTTTTTCTTGCCCATGAAATTGCCCATTTCCACAAAGCCTGCGCTGATGCAGCAACGCATCTTCCACCGACTTCAAATTCGGTGAAGGGCGATGCCATTCACTTGCTCGAACAACTCTCGAGCGAATTTGCTCCGCGCAACTTCGACCTTCGAGAAAGTGATATTGAGTACTTGCGTACATGTACTCACGACTTCTTGGCACACCTCGAACAGATTCACTTTGACGAGTGGAGAAAAATTCCAATACTTGTCGATTGGAATCTAGGCAATTTTTCAGTCGCTCTCGACGAACATCAACACCAAAGACTTTTCACCAGATGGGATTACGACTGGTTCAGAATCGACACACGCATGCTGGACTTCTATTTTCTCTCGCGCGCCGCATCACACACCGGTGATAAGACGCACTTTAGTTACTCTCCACACACTCTGACCGAACCGCGCTTTGTGAGTTTTCTCAAGGCTTACCATTCGGTGTATCCACTCTCGAGACAAGAAATTGATTTTCTGCCGTACGCCTATCAGTTCTTCATTCTCAACTATGTTGTGCGAGAAGGAGCCAAATTCTTTCGGTCAGATCTCAGTACAAGATTTCGTAAAGATGCAGTTCGCACCTATCTGCCCATGTTGGAAACTCTTGATATCTCAGAACTCAGAAAGATTGTTGACTGATCAGTCCGAAATTTTTCGAAGGTCGGTCCGGAACTTCTTGCCTTTTTCTACATAGATTTGTGCACCAATCTCGATTTCGATGGAGCGAGCCCGACCTTCTTTGATCGTGGCAGGGCTTCCGACTGCAAGTGCGCCTGGTGGAATGATCGTGTCATTGAGCACGACCGAATTGGCCGCAACAATTGCGCCAGCACCGACTACCGCTCTGTGCAATACCACTGCACCCGATGACACCTGTGCGCCATTGGCAATGGTGCACGATTCGAGATGCACGATGTGCCCAATAACGCAGTCATCTCCAACGATGGTTGGCTGATTTGGCATCGTATGGATAACTGTGTTGTCTTGAATACTGGTGCGAGCTCCAATTTTGATTTCTCCATCGTCACCGCGCAAAACAGCACCGGGCCAAATCGTTGATTCGGCACCAATCTCAACTGATCCAATGACCACCGCATCTGGGTGGACGAATGCAGTTTCGTGAATTACTGGTACACGATCTCCGTATGCATAAATTGTCATAATTTCTACGGTACTTCCATGATGATCTCATTGGAGAAACAGGGTTCGTGGCTGTACCGTAGAGCCCCATGTCTCGCCGCCTCGACATAGAACTCACCAGCAATCGTCAAGATGGAACGTGGACGTGGCGCGCCGCTGGTGCCAAGTCGCCCAAGGGTGTTGTCAGTGCAACCCTGCTGTCGGATGCAGCAAAAACTGGCGATGTACTCAAAGTCGAAGCTGATTTTGATATCGATGGAATTTCGGTTTTGTCAATTGTGCAAATGAGGGAAAAAGGTCAACGAGGCAATGTGCTCCAGATGCTTGCAAGCGAAAAAGCATTTACCCCTGTCACACAAAAGTTGGCAGAGAAACCAAAATCTGATCGCAAGCCTGCACGCAATGGCCGCGATGACAAGTCTGGGAAACGAGATGGCGCTCCTCGCTCTGCGCGTCCACCGCGCGACCCAAATGCTCCGCGTCGACCAGAGTCGACTCGTCCTGACGGATCCACTGGTCGTCCAAGTCGTCCATCGCGTCCGCATTTCACTGCTCCGCCAGAGATGCCAAAGCGTCCAGCAGCAAAACGTCTCAAGCCAAAACATGTTCATCGCAGTGCCGTTCTTGAAACATTGCCGCTTGAGCAACGCGGTGTTGCAGAACGCGCTCTCGACGGTGGCATCAAAGCTGTTCGTGATGCGGTGAAAGTGCAAAATGATTTGCTGCGCAAAGAAGGTAAGCCAGAGGTTCCATCCGACGGCTTGATCTCGATGGCACAAAATCTGTTGCCAAAACTTCGTGTTGCCGATTGGCTCGACAAAGCAGATGCCGCAAAAGCAGATCTTGCGACACTTGACTTGCGAGACTTGCGATCAGTTGTTGTTGCATCTGAAGACCCGATGGTTGTCCGCGATGAAACAACTCGCGCACTTGCTACCGAATTGAAGGTTGCGCTTAAGGAACGACAAGAATCGGCACAAACACTCTGGCTTTCTGACATTGTTGACGCATTAAAAGTTGGTCGCACCGTTCGAGCATTGAAGTTGACCAGCGAGCCACCAAAGGCGGGTCAGCCATTTCCTTCCGAGCTCGGCGCAAAACTTGCCGTTGCTGCAACTGCTGGTCTCACCACCGAAACCGCACCAGATCGTTGGATTGCGCTACTCGAAGCCCTCGCCTTCTCGCCTATCCGTAGTCAGGTCAAGCTCGCCACGATGCCTCAGCAACCATCAGAGGCTCTTCTAGCCACTGTCAAGCGTCTGTCACCACTCCTTCCCCAGATTGCCACACTCTTTGGCATCGAAGTAGCGCCAGGAGTGACCGCTCCCCGACCACTGCGTCCTACACGTCCAGTGCGCGTCAAGCCAAAGACTGCGCCAGCAAAGCCTGAATCGACAAAGTCTGAAGTTGCAGCGCCAGTCGAAGCAGCGCCAGTCGAAGCGGCACCGGTTGAAGTCGCACCGGTTGAAGCAGCGCCAGTCGAAGTAGCACCAACTTCCAACGAGTAGTTCCAAGCGCCTAGTCTGTACGCATGTCAGACGTCGTCACTTATGAAGTTCAAGGCAAAGTCGCACTCATCACGCTCAATCGTCCCGAGGCTCGCAACGCTGTTAACGGCGATGTAGCCCAAGGTCTTGAAGCCGCAATCAATCAGATGGAAGAAGACCCAAATGTTTGGGTTGGAATCTTGCGTGCCAATACTGCGGGTCAAGAGCGTCCTGTGTTTTGTGCAGGAGCAGACCTCAAGGCAATCAACTCCGGTCAAGCAGGTTCGCTCAATACCGAACTCGGCGGTTTTGGAGGCTTTGTTTATCGACAGCGCAAAAAGCCAGTCATCGCCGCAGTCGATGGTCTTGCCACAGCAGGCGGATGCGAGATTGTTCTCGCAGCCGACATGGTGGTTGCAACTACTCGATCGGCGTTTGGGCTTGCCGAAGTAATGCGCAATCTCATTGCAGGTGCCGGTGGTCTTTTTCGCCTGCCGCGAGCAATTGGTCAGGCAACCGCAATGGAAGTCATCTTGACTGGTCAACCGTTGCCTGCTGAGCGCGCCTACGCGCTTGGTCTGATCAACCGTTTGGTTGAGCCAGGAAAAGCGGAAGAATCGGCTTTTGAGTTGGCATCACGCGTGTGTTTGGCTGCACCACTCGCCGTGTGGGCGTCGCGCAAGATTGTTCTCGCCGCAGCCTTCGAGAGCGACGAGACGCTGATCAAGATGACCAACGCCGAATTTGGCAAAGTGCTGCAATCTGAAGACACCAAAGAAGGTCTCACGGCCTTTATTGAAAAGCGTCCGCCAGTCTGGCAAGGACGCTAAAGAGTTCTAGACGCAACAATGAGTCGTGCTGGCATTCCAACTCGTTCAAAAAGATTTTTCATTTTGCGGTCACCTGGTAATGCGTATGCGTCGAGTCTGATGCATCCATAGTCTCGAGCAATAGTGGCAGTCTCGCCAACGAGTCGCGCACCTATCCCCAATTGCCTGGCCTGCGGATCTACAAATATCTGTGTGACCGAGCAGACCAACGACGCTCTATTGAATTCGGCACAGATATAAGCAACAACCTGTTGGGCAACTTCAGCCACGAGAACGCTGTGCTCGATTGATGCCACAATCTGCAACCACCCGTCGGAGTCGTTTGGCGACTCGCCTAACAATGCTTGGTGTCCTCGAAACTGCTGTACTTCTTCACGACTCTCTTGCTCGAGCAACTGCAGCGATGATGCATCGGTTGCGATTGCCTTGCGCACAACAAACGGCGGCGCAAAAAGATTGACCAAGAACTAGTCGCCTTGTTTGTCTGGATCCGACTGAAATTCGTCAACAAACTTCTGTGCTCGTTGCGCTCCAAATTTGACGGCCATCTCACCAATCACTCGGGCATTGCGCAACTCTTGCTGAATTTTTGGCAGGTCGGTTGACGTAGCCTCTTCGAGTCGTTTGGCTGCTCGCTTGACTATTTGAACAACGGACATGCGTCATCCTCAACAGGACAGCCTGGCGCGCTATTGCGAACCAGCAAGAAGCATTGAGTACATTGCCTTTCGTCTGGGCGTCGTGGTTGCAATCGCTCCATTCCATCAGTCTTGTCGTCAACGACAAGACCATCTTCTTCGTCGTCTTCTAGAGGCGTGTCATCGGCTGCAGTGAGCTTCTCTTTGAGAATCGAGTCGAGGTCTGCTTCAACGTCGTCTTCGGTGCGAAGGTCATCGTCGTCGTCGTCATCATCGCCAGACTTTTTTGCAGAAGTCTCCGTAGCCGGAATGATGGCGTCAGGGTCTTCGACTTCATCGACTGTGTCGAGATCACCCGCGAGATCATCGCCGAGTCCAAATGCATCGTCGTCGCCCTCGAGACCAATCGAGTCACCCTCAAGTACCTCGGCTTCTGGGTCAACCTCGATCAGCATTGCCGGATCTAGGTCTTCTGCATCAATGATTTCATCGTCTGACATTCAATATCCCTTTCACGTGTCGCGCGAACAATAGCCCAATTCACCTCAAAATCAACGAATTAGGTCTTTTGTCTCCTCGACTCGGATTTTCGCTCAGAATCAAGTCGCTCAAGTTCGGGGGCCACCATGGTCATATGCGACATTGATGCAGCAATGGCCGTATGACCGGCCTGTTGCGCGATCAGCCTGTGCATCTCAAGAACGATCCGGCGATATGCAGGGTGTCCCTGGGGAGCGGAACGCAATTCGAGCATATGTATGGCCTCACGGGCATTGAATTGCATCGCGTATCGCAGCCTGTAAGCCATAGAAACCGCATATGGGGCCTGTTCGGGGTAATCGGGCAAAAGAGACTCATAAAGCGCGCTAGAGCGTGCCATGGCCTCTTCAAAGACCTCTCCTACCCCCGCCTCAGCCACTAATTCGGGCATGACATAGCCGTGATCTGGGGTCAGGCGCTGCCACTCAATGGTCAGCAATCTGTGGCGTTGAAGGTCTCGAAATGCGCCGTAGTCACCAAGCACGTCAAAGCGATAATCGGTTCGCTCAAACGCCCGACCTGGGCGATGGCGACGGTTTTCGCGATTGCCAACATAGGTGGTGATGAGTTTCACCTTCTCGGCATGATCCAACAACTCGACTCGCTTCAGCAGTTGTGATTCGGGCAAATGCGAATGTGCGTAGCAAATCGCAGCGAGCAATTTGTTCTCACCGTCTGGATCAAAATCGACGAGCGCAACTTCGGGCATTGGTTCTGGGTCGAGAGCGCCAAAGAGATCATCGACGAGGGCGCTGGTGTTTTGCCTATTCTCGGCCAGGTATGCGCTCCACCGACCACCACGTTCGGGAACGTCAACGCGCCGTAAAAAACTAGGTATGACTTTGCGCAACTCGACAAGCATCAAATCTGCGTAGTGCCGTGCTTCTGGTAGTGGATGAGACCGCATTCGCAACAGCATTGATTCATATGACTGACCGGTGCCGTAGACGCCAACATTGGAAAGAGCCGACGCCGGCAAAATACCTCGCACAGCATCGAGCGCTTTGGCTCGTGTTGCTTGCCGATAAACAAAGTCAGAGTCATTAATCGAACGTGGAATTGTTGCCCGCACATGATCGGTCACCGTTGTGACGAGCGCGCTGTAGGTATCAAACATGCGATCCATGTCCCCGACGTAACGCGTTCCAAATGGGCCATTCAAAATCTCGGGATCGCGAAAATAGCGGTATCGACCACCTAGACGATTGTCGTAATTGATGTATCTCGTGCTTTGCTCGAGATAGCTCATCAAGCGACCCCACTCAAGAATCTTTGTTAACAAGTTGGATGCTTGCTCACACGCCAAGTGAACACCGCCCAGCTGCGCAACGGAATCATCACCGTATTCAACGAAAATCTTTTCGTACAGACCTTCGGCGTGTGAAAGTCCTGCTCGAGCATCGACTCCCTGGTCTCCAGTGAGATCCAGATCATTCACGAACTCGTCAAGAAAAAGTCGACGCAAGCTCTTCGGGCTGCGGCTGTATCTGGCGAAGAGTGCGCCTTTGACGACCTCGGGAAGATTCACGAGTGCAAACACAGGACCGTCGAGATTGGTGAAATATCGAACCAAAATGTCGGCTTCTGATTCGGTGAAAACTTCTGGGATGTAAACGCTCACGACGGGTAATCCTAGAAGTTGGCGCAGGTCCGAGATGGGATTGGTGTTGGGCACCCAATAGGGCTAAAAACAAATAGTAAACGCGTCCTTGACTATGGAGAAGCGCACCCAATCAACCCTGTGAAATATCGCACCATCGACGACCAATCGCGATGGGTCTCCTGCCCATTCGAACTGCGTATGCCTCGAAACATGGAGCTGTGGATGGGGCAAGTGCACCCCGATCTTGGATTTGTGCCACGCGATGAGCCGTTGCCGCAACGAAATCTCTTTGTCAATCACAAGTACATCAAGCAGACCATCATTGGGATGAGCACGCGGAAAAACGTCTCGTCCATTGACGATGCCGCTATTAGAAACAATAAGCAACGTGTTGCAGAGTCTTGTGCGTTCGAGCAATACAGAGCCTGCGCCAATCAACTCATGGGTCAGAACTCGATTCGCAATCGTGCGGTATTCGATTTTGATCAGGTCAATAGTGACTTGAGTCATGTTGATTGATTTTGCATTTGCATGCTGTGCGAGTTTGCGGTCAATTCCTAACGCCTGAGCGATGCTTCCACGAGTCACGGTAAATGATGAGTCAAATTCACTGCCGTTGCGTTGCACATAGCGACGCGCGATCTCCCTATCGCTGTGCAATTCGATGAGATTCGTTGGACGACTAATCGAACTACCAAAATCTTCATTCTTGCGAATGGTCATGGCGATATACGTCCAACAGAACTGGATGCGGCGACAACACCTCTAAAGCACATCTCTGCGGCTTCACTTGCTCTTGTCCTGTCGGCCTCTTCATACAGCACAACAGCGAGCTGGCGTAGTAGGTCAATCAGTTGTTTGATGGTTCGCACAAAGTCGCCGGCAGTAATTTCGTCTTCTTCAAGTACATCAGCGAGTGCGGTGCCCGCTGCCCAGTCAAGGCTTGCTCCCATAAAGCCCATTTCCGGTCCACGATGCACGACTAGCCCGTGATCTGTTTCGGCTACGGCAAGCTGTTGGCTCAATTTCGCAATAGTTTTCCAACGAGTCTTCAATTCGTTGTTTGGAAAACTGCTTGTCACTGCCTCTTCCCCACCGCGCGCCTGATAAACAAAGACGCTTGCAAGGGCGGCCATATTGACTGCGCTCAACCCATCAAAGGCGCCTTCCGCGACGCAGTTCGCTATCAGCAAGTCAGATTCATGAAAAATGTGTGAAAGCATCTGTCCGCGTTGAGTCAATGACCAATCGTCAACAAATCCCCATTCGCTCAGCAATTTTACGAGTTCATCAAATTTGTTGCTTACTGACTGCGTGCTCGTCGAAACTCGTTTTTCCAATTGTTCGAGCTCACGGTCAATACGCTCTGCCGAATCGGCTGCGATCAACCGAAACTTGAGATCGGGATCATCTTGAACGGGGTGTTCAGATTGCTGTGGGCGCTTATTTCGTTTCTCGCGCGATGCTTGCTTGATCTTTGCAGTCGCTAGTCGAGTAGATGCTTCTTTGAGAAACTTCGAGTTCGTCGGTGCGAATGGCGAAGGTAATTTTATATAACCCAGCGGAAACACTTCCTGTGCAAAATCGCGCACCGAAAACGTCTGCACAGAGCGAGACCTCGACAGAGCAGTAATTTTTGTACCGTTTGCTCGCTGAGCCACCGTCAGCACCACCATTCTCTCCACGTGTGACAAACTGCCAGCCTCGATTACGTCTCCTGGATGCAATGCACCCAACGACGCATCGATCTCGGATGGTTGAGACTTTGATGATCTACGCGAGCGAAATTCGTCAATATCACCGAAAGGACTTTCCGCTTGCAGAACAAGCCGATCGCGCTCTTTGCTGCGGCGTTGAATGCGGGCTTGTATCTCTACAACATCTTTGCCAGATTGAAATTGAGCAAACGATAAATTCAAGAGATGTCGCGCTTGAATCTGTGAAGTAGATCTGATCAAGTTTGCAGCCATGTTGTATGTCGGCCTAAAGGCAGAGTTCAATACGAATGATCTGCTCGCTACAAGTGTCGCAACTTGCTCAAAAGTTACAAACGGGCTCCACACAACAAGGGCATGGCCAATGTCATCGAGACCGCGCCGCCCTGCTCGACCAGTGAGCTGTGCGTAATCAGAAGGCTTAAGCATCTGGTGGTTTTCGCCATTGAATTTGGTGATCTTGTCGAGCACTACCGCTCGTGCAGGCATATTGATGCCAACTGCGAGGGTCTCTGTTGCAAAGACCACCTTGACCAAACCGCGGGCAAAACACGTTTCAACGATCTCTTTAAATGTTGGCACAATTCCTGCGTGATGAGAACCGATACCGGCCTCTAACTGCTCAACGAATTGGGTGAATTGCAGCGCAGCCAAATCGTCATCACTGAAATCGGTCAATCGCTCATGAGCAATGGCGACAATCTGTTTCTTTTCTGCATCATTGGTGAGCGAGATGCCCATCTTGAGGCATGATCGAGCCGCTTCGTCGCATTGGTTTCTGCTGAAGATAAAGAAAATTGCCGGCAGCAAATCGGCTGCCGCCAGTTCTTTGATGATGTCCGAACGGTTCGGCGCAAAAATCCGAGTCGAGGAGCGTCCTGTCGATTGGCTCGAACGCTGGCGGTCTCTACTTCCTCGAGAGGGTTGTCTTGTTGACTGTTTTGCAGCCTCTTGCTCGAAGCGAAGCACCTCAGGGTTTGCGCGTCCATCTACCAGAGTGTCAAAGATGCGCAACCGACTAGTTGCCTTATCGCCCACCAAATAATGATTCGAGAGTTCAATCGGACGCTTTGTCTCAACGATTGGTGTAGTCGGACCACGCACCGTTGTTAACCAATCGCACAACTCGGTCGCGTTCGAAACTGTCGCCGACAGACACACGAGTTGAACCGTTGGCTCCAAATGAATAATGACTTCTTCCCACACCGGTCCTCTATAGGCATCTTGCAAAAAATGAACCTCATCGAGAACAACTACCCCCAAAGACTCGAGTGCTTGTGAGCGTGCATAGATCATGTTGCGAAGAACTTCGGTTGTCATGACCACGATTGGTGCAGTTGGGTTGATGCTGTTGTCCCCCGTCAAAAGTCCAACCTGTGTTGCGCCATAAAAAGAGCTCAGTTCCACAAACTTTTGATTTGACAGTGCCTTAATTGGTGCTGTGTAGAACGATCGCAGACCGGCACGATGCGCTCTTGCAACCGCATATTCTGCAACAACTGTTTTTCCAGAACCTGTGGGCGCGGCAACAAGAACGTTGCGTCCTTCGTTAATGCTCGCTATTGCATCTAACTGAAATTGATCGAGCACAAAATCGTAACGCGAGGTAATGCTTTGTACTACGTTCTCACTCATCACAAATCAGTCGTTGTCAGTATCGTCGTTGTCCGAATTCTTTCGCTTGCGTCTTTGAGCAATAAAGCCGATAATCACAGCCAACATATAAAGAATCGTCATTGGTACGGCCAAGGCAAGCATGCTGATTGGATCGCCGCTTGGCGTAATCACTGCAGAGATGACAAATACCACCATGACTGCAATGCGCCATTGCTTTCGCAGCTGTTGTGGCGTGACTGCACCAACGAGCTGCAAAAATACAACAATTACAGGGAGCAAAAACCCTGCACCGAAGGCAAGCATCATCAGCGCAACGAGACTGATGTACTTGGCAATTTGGTAGGTCTGATTGACATCGGGGCCCGACCATGTGATCAAGAACTCAAGAGCCTTGTCAAGAGTCCAGAATGCCAACGCACCACCAAAGATAAATAATATAAATGACGAAACCGCGAAAGGAATTGCGTACTTCTTTTCCTTAGGGCTCATTGCAGGAGAAACAAATCTCCATAACTGCCAAAGAATAATCGGGACGGAGATGATGATCCCTCCATAACCGGCTATGCGCATGCGCGACGCAAGTCCTTCAATCGGACCAAGCGCGTACAACGAACCATCACAGTTAAAGTCAGGGCGGGACTCACAAATATTTCGATATGGCTGTGTCAAAAAATGCAACACCTGATCGTAGAAAATGAGAATAACTGCTGCACCAATCGCGATCGACAGACACGAACGAATGATTCTCATTCGAAGTTCGGAGAGGTGGCTCATCATCGACATCGGTTGAGCACCATCAATTGTTGATTTTGAAAATCTCCAAGCCACTAGTTGTCTGCTTTGGTGTCGTACGAAATAATCGTCGATTCGAGGCTCAGATCGTCATCGGTCGTTGGAGACGCAACGACGGGTGGTGCCTCGTATGGGACGAACATTGGCTCAACGACGTCTTGCTCATGGGTAGCGCTTTGTGTGAATACCGTTTTTGCTTCGATGAATTGCGATTCGACTTGTTTTGAAGCGTCGGTGAACACGGTTTTATAATCGTTGGCTGCCTTTTGCATGTCCCGCAAAGGTTCGGCAAATGCGCCTCGAAATTCGGACTGAGCGTCACCAGTGATCTTTTTAAACTGACCATACAACTGTCCCATTTTCCTCAAAACCGGAGGAAGTTTTTCGGGCCCGAGTACAACAAGACCAAGAATCAGCAGAAAGATAATCTCGCTGCCCGAAAAATTGAACATTGCAACAGTCTAAAGGCTTCTCACACGGGGCATATCATTATCGTTGTGCAGCAACGCCTTCCTTCGCTTCTGATCGATCCGATATTGTTTGCGCACCGTGGTGCGAGTGCCCATGCCCCTGAAAACACGCTCGAATCTTTTGCCCTTGCCCAAAAACTCGGTGCAACGGGTTTAGAGAGTGATGTTTGGGTGACGAAAGATGGCGTGCTTGTGCTCGACCACGACGGCGTGGTCAAATCTCGGCTGAGATCGAAGCCCATATCCGAATTCGATGCGTCGGCGCTCCCCTCGCATATTCCAACCCTGGACGACCTATTCGCGCACTGTGGCACGCAATTCCACTTGAGCCTTGACGTCAAGGATGCCGCGGTGTTTGCATCCATCGAAAGGGTGGTCGGCAATGTTGATCAGTCGATGCTTGATCGACTCTGGCTTTGTCACCCAAATATTGACGTACTGATCGCGCAAAGGAAAACTGTCTCTCAGTGCAAGTTGGTCGACTCAACTCGCCTTGCAAAAATTAAGGAAGGACCAGAGCGTCGCGCAGCAACACTCTCGTCGAATGGAATTGATGCGTGCAATTTGCATTTCACCGATTGGAATGGCGGCCTCGTCGCACTCTTTCATCGATTCAATGTCATTGCCTTCGGATGGGACATGCAGCATGAATCTGTGCTCGTCAACGGGATCCGGATGGGTCTAGACGCCGTGTTTAGTGACTGGGTCGATCGAATGGTCGAGGCCTATCAAAATCAGAATCAGAATCAGAATCAGACTTGGAACTAAAGAAACCGCGCAGCACTCAGCGGCCAAATAATAGTGAAGGCACGACCCACCACAAGACTTTGTTCGATAGAGCCAAACATACGGCTATCAAAAGACTGTGGTCTGTTGTCGCCCATCACAAAGAGATGATCTATCGGAATCAACATTTCTTCCATTACCGGAACCCGACAACGATCTTCGAGTAGTGGTTGTGCAAGATCGTAGTCATTGAGATATGGCTCATCTAAAGGTTTTCCATCAATGAAAACTTCGCAATCCTTTATCGAAATCTTTTCACCACCAAGCGCAATGACACGCTTAATGAGATCATCATGCTGCACTAGCTCGCCATCAACCGTGACACGATCAAATACCACTACATCACCGCGATAAATATCATGAAGTCGGTATGAGAGTTTGTTGACGAGAACTCTGTTGTCTTGAAACATCGTCGATTCCATGCTCGGTCCAGAAATGTAGAACTGTTGCAAGACAAGTGAACGAACTGTTACTGCAATGACCAGCGCTACAATAAGCACGGTCGCCCACTCGCGAACCAACTGCAAACCGTGTTGAGCTTTAGTTACTGAGTCTGTCGTGCTTGGGGTTGTCTCATTTTCGGAATTCATCAGCAAGTAACGGTAGCCGCCGCAAGGTTGGACTAGAGCGATGCGATCAATCTTTCAACGCGATCATCTTTGCTCCTAAACGGGTCCTTACACAAGACTGTTCTCTGAGCCTGATCGTTAATTTTGAGATGCACCCAGTCGACTGTGTAATCCCGCTTCTTGTCTTTTGCTGCTCGAATGAAGTCGCCACGAAGTCTGGCCCGCGTTGTTTGAGGTGCAGTCTCCATTGCCCTGACGATGTCGTCTTCGGCACACAGCCGTTCGACCATGTCACGATTCTGCATTCGGTAGAAAACTCCTCTGTCGCGACGAATGTCGTGATATTGCAAGTCCAACGCCTGAATACGAGAATCATCGAGTGCAAGTCCGTGTTTCGATCTATAGGCCTCAATGAGATTGTGTTTAATCACCCAATCAACTTCAGTGCCAAGTTTTAGCGGATCATTTTCAATCGTTGAGACACAGTGTTCCCACATTTCGAGAGCTCGCATTTCCATCGCAGAAAAACCGTGGCTATCGGCGAAGCGCAAGGCACTGTCAAGGTACTCGCGTTGAATATCAAGTGCAGACAATTCGCGACCACCTTCGAGACGTACTCGTTTTCTGCAGGTGATGTCATGACTAAAGTCTCGTATTGACCGCACCGGATTCTCGAGCTTCAGATCCCGCAGCGCAAAATCCTTTGCTTCGATCATTCTCAGCATGCAAGCGGTACTTCCCAGTTTCAAAAATGTTGTGTACTCACTCATATTCGAATCGCCAACGATCACGTGAAGTCTTCGATACTTTTCTGCGTCAGCGTGTGGTTCGTCTCGAGTATTGATAATTGGACGACTGCGTGTGGTGGCAGAGCTCATCGACTCCCAAATATGTTCTGCGCGTTGGGCGATGCTAAAGATTGGGCCTCTCGCCGTCTGCAATACCTGACCAGCCCCAGTAAAAATTTGTCTCGAGACCAAAAACGGAATCAGGTCATGTTGGTAGGTATCTGGCTGGTCACTCCTGCGAGTCAAATAATTTTCGTGACAGCCATACGAGTTGCCGGCCGAATCCGAATTGTTCTTGAAGAGATAAATCGTTCCTTTGATGCCTTCATCACGAAGCCTTTGTTCTGCACCAATCAACAATTCTTCAAGTTTGCGCTCGCCCGCTTTGTCATGAACAGTGCAGTCATAAATCGAATCACACTCAGGCGTTGCATATTCCGGATGCGATCCAACGTCTAGATACAGTCGCGCTCCATTTTCCAAAAAGACATTAGAACTTCTGCCCCACGACACGACACGGCGAAAGAGATACCTGGCAACTTCATCGGGGCTGAGGCGGCGTTGTCCACGCAATGTGCACGTGACCCCATATTCGGTCTCGATGCCGAATATTCGTTTGTCCATGACGGCTACTGACTATGACAGAAATTGAGTGATCGTAGATTCATTGAGGCGCGAAAAACATCGACGCGCTCCATTTCTCACCAAAACTGCCACCTCAAGCTCGGTTGAACTGATTGGGGTATCACCAACAGAAAGTGCTTGGTGTGCAAACTTGACAGCATCCTGAAGGGTTGAGTCGGGAACGAAGATTTCAACGAGTCGACCTCGAATTGATTCCATGTCTCCACCAAGAACAGTAAACCTATGTTCGTCAATGACGGTTCCGTCATACATGATGTGGAACAACTGATCTTTAGTTGCATCGAGACCAACCTCGGCAACAAGAATTTCAACCTCTAGAGGTTTCATTTCGTGTGTGAATGTTTGACCCAAAATCTGCGCGTATTGATTGGCGAGGCCTCGAGCGTCGACATCGAGTCGAGAGAATTGGTAGCCCTTGAGGTCTGCTGCTCGCACGCCAGCAACACGAAGCTGATCGAACTCGTTGTATTTACCTACTCCGGCAAAAGCAATCCGGTCGTAGATCTCGCTGATCTTGCGCAACGTATTTGATGGGTTCTCTGCGACAAGCGCTATACCGTCGTTGTATTGCAAGGCAACGAGTGCCCGACCACGTGCGATGCCCTTTCGTGCGTAATCCGCACGATCCTTCATCATCTGCTCGGGGGCTACATAAAAAGGCATGCTCATCGCTGTACCACGCCATCGGCAATTGCTTCGTAGGTCTTTTTGAGTTGTTCATCAGCGATTCTTGTAAAGCCTTCACTGGTGATTGATGCGATCACCGGATAGATGCCACGCAAAGCGTCTGGACCACCGGTTGCCGAATCTGCATCCGATGCTTCCCACAGAGCTCTAGCCGCGAGGTTAACGCCTTCATCGATCGTCATATCGCGCTTCCATGTCATTCGCAATACAGTTCCAGCGTGCAACATTCCTGATCCCGTTGCCACAAAGTCGTGTTCTTCGTAACGTCCACCAGTCGCGTCATAGTTCCACAGTCGACCATGCTGCAACAGTGTGTCGTAACCCGCAAAAATGGGCACGACCATAAAACCTTGCATCGCTGCTGGCAAATTACTCCGAACAAACATCGACAACTGGTTGGCCTTACCTTCAAGCGTGAGAGATTGTCCTTCTACTTTTTCGTAATGCTCGATTTGTAATTGAAAAAGTTTGACCATTTCCATCGCCGGACCAGCAGCACCAGCAATGGCTACGCCACTGAATTGGTCGGCTTGTACAACCTTTTCCATTTCCCGATGGCTGATGAGATTTCCCGATGTTGCTCGTCTGTCACCAGCCATCACCACACCGTTTGCGCAACGCAGAGCAACACAAGTTGTTGCATGCGGAACAAGCATTTCGTTTGCTGGAATGTTCTCACCAAAAGGAGATAGCCCAACGCGTTTTAGTAACTCGCCAAAACTTGCACCTGGGTCCTGAGCGAAGGGAAACATCGGCATCGACATATGACTCAATGTATAGGGCTACTGCCCGCCTTTTTGTACATAACTCTTGACGAACTCTTCGGCATTTGACTCAAGAACCTCATCAATTTCGTCAAGCAAACTATCCAAATCCACAGCAAGACTCTTGGTTTGAGAGCCTGTTGCACTTGACGCATCACTCTGAGTTTCTGAGTGACTTCGCGGTTGACGAGTTTTTTTGATCTGCTCAGGCATGAACGCACCATACTCAAAATCCCAAAGAGATGCCAGCCTAAGAATGTCTCAAAATTGTGAACCAATTCTGGCTAACAGATCAGCGGGTGTTTGGCACATGGCAAGCAATTCGCCAACAAGCACTTTGGTTCCCCGCAGTGGCTCTGGCATTGGCACGCGCTTCAAACCCTCATTGTCGATATCGAAGACAACGCTGTCCCAGTTGGCAGCAATCACTGCGTGGGGCCAGCGCTGCAACACCGTGCCTCTAAAAAACGCGCGAGTGCTTGACGGAGGTTGGCTCATTGAACGCAAGACTTCATCTGTTTCACACAGCACCTCAAGACCGGCACGTAATGCCAAACACTTGTCTACTCTCATGTCGTGGTATTGCAGATCAATAGCTTTCAATCTCGCATCGTCGTGCTGCAACCCATGTCTCAACGTAAAGCCCTCGACGATTCTCAATTTTGCAACCCAATCAACAACATTGGCAACTGACATTGGGTCACTCTTTAGACCCAGCAACACATGTTGCCAACGGAGTAGCACGTCTTGTCCGACCGATTGGTCGACTGCTTCGAGGCCATACCTGGCTGCGTATTGCACTGCTGCTTCGTAGAGCTCGAACTGGATTTGTAACGCCGTGAGGCGGCGGCCATCCGACATCACGACAGCGGTTTGCAAAGAATAGTCGTGACTGATTTGTCGGACTGCGCTCACCGGGTCGCTGATTACAAGATGCTCGGGAAATTCGTCGTCCTCAATCATCGCGAGGACGATCGCGGTAGTTCCAACCTTGAGAAATGTTGCAACCTCACTCATGTTGGCGTCGCCTGCAATTACATGCAACCTTCGATATTTGACCGGATCACAGTGCGGTTCATCGCGAGTGTTGACAATGGGTCGCTTGAGCGTTGTCTCTAAACCGATCTCCTCTTCAAAGAAATCGGCGCGTTGACTGAGCTGAAACCATGGCGATGAATTGCCCTTGGCTGCAATGCCTCTATGTTCGACTCCGACTTTTCCCGCACCACAAAAGATCTGGCGACTAACGAAGTGCGTTGTAATTTGCTGTGCAATTTGAGCGAACGGTGTCGTGCGAGAAACCAAGTAGTTCTCATGGCATCCGTAGCTATTTCCCTTGCCGTCAGAATTGTTCTTGTAGAGAACGATCTCCGATTCAAACGGCAATCCCTCGTTGGCAATCTGCATGCTTCGACGCACGATCTCTTCACCAGCCCGATCGAACAGAACGGTTTCCAGCGCAGTTCGACACTCGGGTGTGCTGATCTCAGGATGGGCATGGTCAACGTAATACCGTGCGCCATTGGTCAGCACCGTATTGACAAGCTGCGACTCAAATTCGGGAAACAGGTAATCGTCTAACGAAAAACCGCGAGCGTCACTGCCTGGATGCTCATCGATGAAATCCCATCCAACAGAGTCGTGTACGCCTTGCGAGAAGGCATTTACGATGATTGACGACGCAGTGATCGGATTGACATCACCACCCTTAAAGATAATTCCATACTCGGTTTCAATTCCACACACCTTCGGTATTGCCACTTAGAGGTACTGCCCCGTTGCTGTGCGTTCAATCGACTTGCCCCCTGCATCGCGCCCAGAACTCTTGTCGGTCTGATCGTGCACGAGCGTGCGAATGAATACGATGCGTTCTCCCTTTTTGCCAGAAATTTTGGCCCAGTCATCAGGGTTTGTTGTATTGGGTAAGTCTTCGTGTTCTTTGAACTCCTGATGAATCGAGTCAACAAGATCTTCTTGCGAAATTCCTCGCACGCCAGTATCGATCAATCGTTTGATGGCCAACTTCTTTGCTCTTCGCACAATGTTTTCGATCATCGCGCCAGAGGCAAAGTCCTTGAAGTACATCACTTCCTTTTCGCCGTTTTGATAGGTCACTTCCAAAAATCTATTCTCTTCGGTTGTCGCATACATCTCGTCAACTGCGTGCTCGATCATCGCACTGACCGCCTGTTGCAGGTTTCCGCTTCCAAGTTCGGCTACCGCTTGTTCACTAATTGGAAGTTCGATAGTCAGGTAGCGAGCGAAAATTTGCAGCGCTGCCGCTGCCGTAGGCCGTTCAACTTTGATCTTGACGTCTAAGCGACCGGGACGAAGAATTGCAGGGTCAATCAGATCTTCACGGTTTGTGGCGCCAATAACAATGACATTTCTGAGTCCTTCAACGCCATCAATCTCTGCCAACAATTGCGGAACAATCGTGGATTCCATGTCGGACGAGATTCCAGTGCCGCGTGTTCGAAACATTGAATCCATTTCGTCGAAGAAGATAATCACCGGCCAACCCTCTTCGTTCTTTTCTCTTGCGCGCTCAAAGATCAAACGAATCTGTCTTTCAGTTTCTCCAACATATTTGTTGAGCAGTTCCGGACCCTTGATGTTGATGAAGTAACTACGACCTTTGTCGTCTCCTGTTCGACTTGAAACTTTTCTTGCCAAACTATTAGCGACAGCTTTTGCGATCAGCGTCTTTCCACAACCTGGCGGTCCATAGAGCAAGATTCCTTTAGGTGCTGGAAGCTGATGCTCGGCAAAAAGATCTGCATGCAAGAACGGAAGTTCGACTGCGTCAGCGATCTGCTCTATTTGAGCGTCCAATCCCCCGATATCGGAATAGGAGATGTTGGGAACTTCTTCGAGCAACAGATGCTCAACTTCGGGTTGGTCAAGTTTTTCAAGCAGCAGATTTGATCGTGAGTCCAATCGCAATAGATCGCCAGATCGAAGATGCATGCCACGAAGTGCTGTTGCCAACTCACACACTCGTTCGTCGTCGCCACGCACAACGACAATTGCTCGAATCCCGTCATCCAATACTTCTTTGAGGGAAACCAACTCACCCGTGGTGTCGCTTCCACGTTGCAGAACAATGTTGAGTGCGTCGTTGAGCATCACTTCGCTACCCAGTTCAAGATGTTCAACCTCAACGTCTGGGTGCGCTGCTACTCGAATCTTTCTGCCGTTCGTTAACACATCGACGGTTTGGTCATCATTGATTCCGACGACTGTTCCATACGAGCCAGGTGCGCGCGTGAGTTTGTCGACTTCGTCTCGCAGCGATGCAATATGCTCGCGAGCTTCTCGCAAGGTATAGGAGAGCTTTTCGTTTTGTCCAGTGAGTCGGGCGATCTGACGTTTGGCATCATCGTTTGCCAATGCGTCGACAGGTTTACTCTCGGCATTAGATGTCATGTGTCACCCCCTTCGTACCGTATAGGGCAATCCTTGCCGAGAACACGGCTTTTTGGCAAGTGGCGTGTATTCTTAACCAAGTAACACAGAGCAATTTCGCTTATTACCGAAAAGGGAGCCAGCCACTATGAAAGTTTGGATTGATCAGGATCTTTGCACTGGAGACGGATTGTGTGAGGAAATTGCCCCTGATGTCTTTACTCTCCTCGACGATGGACTTGCCTACGTTCGCGAAAAAGACAAAATCTTTGCTACGGCCAAGGGCAACGCACAGGGTGCTGAAGGTATGGCCAACTTTGCTGACAGTCAACTTGATGGTGTGATCGAATCAGCTGAGGAATGCCCCGGCGAATGCATCTTTATTGAGCCGTAAGCACCTGAATTAACTCTCAGCACTATCGGGTTGGGCTTGATGAGCCAGACCTATGAAACGTGAGACGGTGAGAAACGCAGTATGTGCAACCATTCGGTGATCTGGACGCACTGACATGCCTTCAATATGCCACGAACGGTGAAGCACCTCAATGGTTCGTGATTCGATCCAAGCATCGCCCATTACTTTGCGTACCTGCACAGCCTGAGTAATGCTCGGCGTATAAGCAACAAGCAACCCACCTGTTCGCAACACCTTCTCTGCATGCGGCACTACATTCCAGGGCTCTGGAAGGTCGAGAACAACTCTGTCGTAATCAGAGCCATCAATTCCTTCGTATGAATCTCGAATCTGAACCGAATAACGCTCAAGTGCTTCCTCACCCAAGAAGGATCGCACATTGGTTGTAGCGCGATTGGCAAAGTCTTCACGAATGTCGTATCCGGTAATGATTGCTCCGTAGCGGAGCATTGTCATCGAAAGAGCTCCAGACCCGACTCCAGTTTCAAATACGCGCATCCCAGGTCCGATGTCGCCGATCATACAAATTGGAGCCAAGTCCTTTGGATAAATAACTTGAGCGCCTCGCGGCATTTCCAATACGAAGTCTTCGAGGGTTGGCCGCAAAATTGAATAATGAGCGCCTTTAGTAGAAGTAAGAACAGTGCCTTCTTGACTTCCAACTATGTCTTTGTGCTCAAGTACTCCTGAGTGACTGTGAAATTGACCAGATTCGCTCAGTGTTGCGAGGTAGCGACGCTTCTTTGAATCCAGTATGAGTACTTTCTCGCCAACTGCAAAAACTCTTGCCATGACTTATCGACCTTTACGCTTTGAGTGAGAAATGGAAACGGATTCGTCGTCATTCATATGCACACGCGCAATGACCGGAGACCGTCTTGAGCGCAAAAATTTATAGACGCGCCAAAAAATTTTGAGGTACCACACGCGCGTTAACGACGGATCTCAACAACGCTGCGACGCTTGCGTCCACCTCGTCGACCAAGCATGTATGCAACCAGCACAACTACACCGCCGAGCAATGCTGCAGCGGCCATAATCGACTGCTTTTTGTCTGAGGCGCGACCTTGGAGATCATCCTGTAGCGATTGAAATCTTGATTCAAGATCTTCTTTGGTGATTCGTGCATCTGGAGTTGGCATCAGTTGCTCATTTCTCGCTATGAAGACTTGGGCGTTGAATACGCGTAATTGATAACCAGATCAAAGCGACTGCAACGACTGCAACGATGAAGTACGGAACAAAGGTGAAGTATTGAGTGTCGGAAAAAACCTCGGCTTGCAAGAGTCGCAGCACACCAAGAAGTCCGATAACTGCACCAAAAAGCAAAGCGATCGCCCCAGCAATCCCCCACGCGAGCCAACGGCCCACTCCGCGCAATGGGTCAAGCGTCTCTTGCTTGACGTAGTCGCGCACCATCTCAAAGAGTTCGACTGCAGAAAGAGTCGAACCTAAGGGACGATTCCTTTTCACCTGGTCAGAATTCACACATCCAGTAAACCAGCGATTTTCAACGTTCTCACGTTTGGCTTTAGGGGGTTATTTCATCAACGCTTGGATGCTCTGAAAGTCCGCCTAGAGCACTTGCAAGTCCATTCCAGATTGGACGGTATTCACCTTGATTGGAGACACCCGAACCATTCAAAATCAAAGCAAAACTTATAGCCCTCTCAGCCGTATAGACGACGAAACCAGAGAGTGCTTTGGCGCCAGTAAGCGTGCCCGTTTTTGCATGCAATCTGTCGCCTGCTACTGAATCGCCAAGCAGGTCTTTGAGAGTTCCAGTTTTTCCCGCGACTGCAAGGCCTGAACCGATGATCCCGAATCCTCCGTCTCGCTCGAGAAGTGCTGTTATGAGCGAGCATGTCGCGCGGTTTCCTCGATCGAGACCAGATCCATCAACAATCACTACTCCGTCAACCGAAAAACCCATTTCTTGCAATGTTGATTGCACCACTTGCGTTCCGGCAAGTCGCGTACCGCTCGCCAACTTTGACAAACCAATTTCCTTGAGCACAAGTTCGGCTGTGTTGTTGTCGCTATTTGTCAACATCTCAGCAACGATGTCGCGCATTGGCGCAGAGTTGATACTTGCAATAACCGGAAGATCACTCGAAGCGGTGCCTACAGATGCAGGTCCAAGCACGGTTATGCCACGCTCGGCTAGCAGCCTGGAAAACTCTTGTGCTGCTGCTAACGCGGGTTGATCTGGTTTGATTGGCGAAGCAAGAACAACACCGTCATTGAGCAGCAATGCTCCGAGAGGGCCAACTTCGGTTGTGCGCACACCAAGTCCGAGTGTTGGCGAAAATCTTTCTGTGTCATATCGACTTTCATCGCCGACGATACTTCCCGTGATCTCTGTAATGCCAGCAGCGGAGATCAAGTCAATCAAAGATTCGATTTGCGTTGGTTTGAGAGTTGGATACGACTCGGTAGCTGGGTAAGCGATTGTCGACAAAACTGGATCTCCGCCTCCCACCAGCCACATGTCCCCAACGATCCGATTGCCATCTTGTACACCAACGGCTTTGGTTGTATACACAAAATCAGGACCAAGCACCTCGAGTGCAACTGTTGCAGTGAGTAATTTCATGTTGCTTGCAGGAACAATTGGCAGGTTTGGCTTGACGGCAGTTATTCGTTGACCCTCGACGCTGACCACTAAGCATGATTGATCAGGTATCAGTTGCACCGTCTCGTTAAGGGAGCGCAGAAGTCCACCTATCCGAAGCTCTGTCGACAAAATGGCTGGCAAACGGCGGGCATTCAACAAGGACGCGTTGACAGCTTGGGTTTCGACGACCGAATTATTGCTTGCAACCGAGACTGCTATGTCGTTCACAAATTTCCAGGAAACTCCGAGTATCGAAGTTCCTACAAGTGTCACAGTTGTGAGCAACGTTGCTACAACGCGTGGTGAACCCAACCGCACTTTGTTGTTGGCTCGTTTCATGCCACGCGTGCTTTCGGGTGCATCACGCTGATTCACGATGCCAGCCCCGAAAACTTTGCATATTGATACATATGAGCCAATGCCGTGGCAGCACGCGTACCACTCGCGTAACACAGTCGACCAGATTGCTGCACGGTCAATGGGCCAGGGTTGGAAGGGTCTGCAACGGCAAGTTCAGTTGCAACTAGCACTGGCTTGTTGTATTTCACTGAACAATCTGTGGCGGCTTGTGCAAAGCGCTCGTCCTGTCTGCGATGGTAGGTAACAATCCGTTCAAGACCATGGTCTGGATAAAAGCGACCTTCGGTCATCATGCGGGCTTGGTTACTTTGAATGCCTAGACCAAGAAAGATGACCGCATCTATCTCGCTGTGCGCGCACAACAAATCAAGAATCTCGGGAATGGTGTCTCGAGTTTCGCCGCCAGCACAATCGATCGGATTATTGCGACTCCACCGTGGAGGCAACAGCGCGTCAAGCGCACTTGTGAGGTCTTTTGGCAGCGCAACGAGTTCGAGCACTCCGTCTTGTGCAATAGCATCCGACGTGACGACCCCCCAACCGCCAACTGTGGTCAACACAACAACTCGGTTTCCGCGTGGCAGCGGTTGCGTGGCAAAACTGGCGGCGACATCAAACGCTTCTTCGACCGTACGTGCACGAGACGCGCCAGTGCTTCGACACAGACCGTCAAAAAATTTGTCATTACTGGCCAAGGCGCCCGTGTGGCTTTGGGCTGCGCGCGAACCGAGTTCGGTGGCACCACCCTTGACTACAACCAATGGCTGTTGCTTGGTTACTCGCGCGAACGATGACTGGAGTGCTCTGCCATCAGTCACGCTCTCGATGTAGGCAAGTCCGACTTTGGTATGAGTGTCTTGTGCGTACCACTCGAGATAGTCACCTACCGACATCTGGGCGGCATTGCCAGCAGATATTGCACGAGCAATACCGACACCTGTTTGGCGCGCATAGTTTAAGAAACTGGAAACAAAGTTTCCGCTTTGGCTGGCAACAGATATGCATCCTTGAGGTGGATACGGCCCGACGATCTGCGCACACAACGAAACTGGCGTACTGACCACGCCTTGACCATTTGGCCCCGCGATAAGCATTTGCAGTTCGGCTGCAAGATGCACAAGCTCTTGCTCTGCGACCAAACCGCTCTGCCCTGCTTCTTTGTAACCAGCAGATGCAATAAATGCCGAACTGATTCCGCGTTCGGCACACTGACGCAATAATTCTGGGTTTGCGCTCGCCGGAGTACAAAAGAATGCAAGATCAATTTCGTTCGCTGGAAGTTCGCTGATCGATGCAACGGTTTGAATACCCAAGATCTCTTCACCTTGCAAATTCGTGGCAAAAACTTTTCCGGCAAATTCATTCGACAAAATGTTGTGCAGAGAAACAAATCCAAATTTGCCAGGATGAGACGACGCACCTACAACGACAACTGCCCGAGGCGAAAACAACGCCTGAAAGTGCTTTTCGCTTGGCCGGAATGAGTCGCCCTCAACAGTTGTGACCTGATTGATGTTGGAGAGCTCAACCAACGCATCAACCGCAACTATTGATCCATCTCGCTGCACAATGAGCGGGTTGATATCTATAGACACGATGTCGCTTCGAGAGTCACATGCACCACTCAATGCGATCAGTGCTGCGCAAAGAGCCTGTACGTCCACTGCACTTTCGCCACGGAACTCTCGCAAAATATTTCTATTTTTCAATGCTCCAATCATTGACAACGCGCCTGCCGCGTCGATCGGAAGTGGCGCGAAGACCACATCCCCAATCACCTCAGCAAAGATTCCCCCAAGACCCAACATTGCAGTTTTTCCAAAAACTGGATCGTTGATCATTCCCACAATCAGCTCTCGGGACCCTTGAATCATCGGGGTGATGAGCACCTGAACATCTCCGTCGCTAGACGTTGCCATGGCCAACAATTCAGCTGCAGCACTCTCGACAGCATCACGGTTTGGGAGTTTGAGCCGCACGAGTCCGCGCTCGGTTTTGTGGGAAATTCCATCACCATTGAGCTTGGCGACAACTGGAAAACCTAGGCGTTCGGCAGCATCACCAGCCTCGATGGCCGTGCTGACAAGGAATTCTTGTGCAAACGGAAAACCAAACGGTGAGAGCAATTCCTTTGATGCCGATTCAGACAAAGTTTGGGAGTTGGACACAACTGAACACTTTAGTCATCAGGCACTAATTTGGACTGCCATGAACCAATTGTCAGCCGCTTCAGCGTTGTTGGATGGCGAAATTGTTGGACCTACTCGCGTCACGTGGAATGACGATGGGATGATCACGAACGTCGAATCCATTTCGCGAAATAATGCCCAAACAGAAGCCGCGAAAGAATCCGGGACAATTGCGAATCATATGATCGTGCCAGGATTTATTGACATTCAGGTGAATGGCATTCGCAACATCAATATTGCAAGTGCCAAAAACGATGATTGGAATCGCCTAGACCAGCTCTTGTTGAATACAGGAGTAACCAGTTGGTGCCCAACCCTTGTGAGTGCTCCACTCACTTCGCTAGAGGCATCGTTGCAATCAATAGCGACTCGTATGCAGAGCAATCCTGCATCAAGTGCCGCCGCAACTACGTGCGTGCTTGGCGCGCATCTCGAGGGGCCATTTCTCGGAGACGCACACGGCGCTCACCAACGATCGAGCATCATTCCCATCGATCTTGATTGGATCGATCAATTACCAAGTTGTGTGCAGCTGATGACGTTGGGCGCCGAGCAGGGCAATGCTGTTGAGGCAATACATGCTTTGCGCAAACAGAGCATTTTTGTATCGATTGGTCACTCTCGGGCGTCCGATGAGCAAATCTTGATCGCTACAACAGCTGGAGCAAACATTGTTACGCATCTCTTCAATGCCATGTCAGGTGTTCATCATCGCCAAGAAGGACTAGCGCTCTTTGCTTTGACAAGTGACGATTTATTCGCTTCGATCATCGTTGATCTTGAACACGTCTCGGCTCGTGCGGTGCAACTCGCTTTTCTTGCCAAACCGCACCGCATGATATTGGTTACTGATTCAGTACGAAGTGAGGGCGCTACTGCTCCCCGACTCGAAGACGGCACACTTGCAGGCAGTGTGCTCACTATGGACAGAGCAATTCGTAACGCCGTCACGAGTTGCTCGGTGCCACTTGTTGAGGCACTCAACGCAGCCTCTTTCAACCCTGCCATTGCTTTAGGGTTGCACGATCGCGGGCAGATAGCACTTGGTAAGCGAGCCGACCTTGTGTTGCTGTCGACGAATCTTGAAGTGACCACAACAATCAGCAATGGGATCCACCACTCAAACAGCAGCGACTAACATCGCGTCGTGCACATCGTCTCGGCTTTATTTATTGACACGTTTGAGATGAGACAAGCACCTGGCCCGTCAACACGTATTGATGTGACCGGCGTCTTTTTCTCTCTGGCAGCCCCGAGCGCAGTACCCGTGACCATCGAACCCCACCTGATGGCTTTGATTTACTGTCAGCCTGAAGAAAAGGGTTCTGGTGTCTTTGAAGTCATTTTCAGAGACGGTTTTAGCGGTGATGCGACTCAACTCGCCCGCAACGTCAGTCCGTTTACTGTTGAACCCGGAAAATTCACCTATCGACTTGTCCGTGGCGAATTGGAACTACTCAAATACGGTCCTATTTTTGCCCATTGTCGTGTCGATCAAGAGCCTTGGCATATCGTGCCCCTTACATTGCTGCCTCCGGTCGGCTGAGAGCAACTACAGTCGCCGCCGTGAATACTTTGCCCCGCCTTGCTCCCGAACTAGACCGCCAGATCATTGCCATTGCTCGCGGCATCGCAATGGACGCACCGCTCAAAGCAAAGAGTGGCCATCAGGGAACCGCTATGGCGCTGGCTCCACTTGCACATGTTTTGTATTCGCGAATCATGAATCATTCACCGCACCACCCACTGTGGCGCAATCGTGACCGTTTTATTCTCTCGGCGGGTCACGCATCGATACTGCAATATGCGATGTTGTTTCTCAACGGCTATGGATTAGAGATTGCAGATCTCCAATCATTTCGACAATTTGACTCCCAGACTCCTGGTCATCCAGAAGCAGGCCACACCCCAGGTGTCGAGGTCACAACCGGTCCGCTCGGTCAGGGCTTTGCCAATGCCGTAGGAATGGCAATCGCAGAGCGCAATCTACGAGCTCGTTTTGGTGAATCTTTGATGGATCACCACACCTACGTGATTGCGGGTGACGGATGTTTGATGGAAGGCATCAGCCATGAAGCTGCATCATTGGCTGGGCACCTCGCACTCGACCGCTTGATCTGTATCTATGACGACAACAAGATAACTATCGACGGAAGCACAACACTCACTTGCTCGGACGATGTAGTCGCCCGATTTACTTCGTATGGCTGGAATGTGTTGCAGCTCGGTGAGATTGGTGATGATCTAGACGCTCTCGAAGCAGCAATCAATAAGGCCAAGAGTCATCGTGGCTCTCCAACACTGTGTGTATTGCAAACGCATATTGGTTTTCCCTCCCCCGACTTCACCGACAGCCATGAAGCCCACGGCAATCCATTTCTTGCCGAACACGTTGAACGCACAAAGACAGTTCTCGGCATGCCCAACGAACCATTCTGGGCGCCATCCAACGTTGTCGAAGCCTCGCGCAACCATGCGAGCAGTCGTTGTGCACCCCTGGTCACAAACTACGCAGCGACACAAAGCAATGAACTCTTTGAGTTGTGCTGGAATCCACAATCGAGTGCTCACTGGACGTCGGACATGCCAACATTCGCGCCAGATTCAAATCTTGCCACGCGACAAGCAATGCCTCAGGCAATTGCCGCGAGCATGGTGGATCTTCCAGGTCTCATGCTCGGATCTGCAGATCTCACAGGAAACACTGGAGTCAAAGTCGGTGCGATGAGCGCTCAGTCATTGCAAAATCCGCAGGGGCAACAAATCTATTTTGGAATTCGCGAGCACGCTATGGGTGCAGCGATGGTGGGGATGGCTCTTCACGGCGGAGTGCTGCCAGTTGGTGGAACATTTTTCGTCTTTGCCGACTACATGAGACCTGCGATTCGACTTGCCGCTCTTTCAAAAGCAAAAGTTGTCTTCGTTTTCTCGCACGACTCGGTTGGGGTTGGCGAGGATGGTCCGACACATCAACCAATCGAACATCTCGCGTCGTTGCGAATCATTCCCGATCTACACGTTGTGCGTCCGGCAGATTCAAACGAAACAGCCCATGCATGGCGCGATGCCGCCGACCACAATGGTCCGACGGCACTCATTCTGAGCCGACAGTCGCTCCCAATATCCACGGATGGATCGGCAATAGCAACAGGGGCTGGTGTCATTCGGTCGTCCACATCAAGACCAGAAGTTGTACTTGTAGGTACCGGTAGTGAGGTTTCTCTGTGCATCCAAGCGGCGATCGCACTTGAAGAATCTGGGCACTCATGTCAAGTCGTGAGCATGCCGTCGTGGGATCGGTTTGAGCAAATGCCTGAAGCATTCAAGTCAACAGTCTTTCCAAAATCAATTCCTGTGCTGTCTGTTGAAGCAGGAAGCACATTTGGTTGGGCAAAATATGCTGATGAATCGATTGGCATCGATCGGTTTGGGGCAAGTGCTCCAGGCAGTGTGGTGATGAACAATCTCGGTATCAATTTGCAACATGTCGTTGATCGTGCAGTGCGACTCATCGCATCTGATAAGCAGAGCTGATGACAACATCTCGCCTTGTGCGGCTCTTTGACGAATGCGGACAGAGCCCGTGGCTCGACAATCTCAAGCGTGATTTCATCACATCTGGCAAGCTGCTCGATATTCTCGACACAGGAATACGTGGACTTACCTCAAATCCCACAATATTCCAAAAAGCCATTCAGGGTTCAGTCGACTATGACGAACAATTTCGGTCGCTCGTTTTGCAAGGCATGCAACCAATTGACAGCTATTGGCAACTCGTGGTCAAAGATATTCAAGACGCACTCGACATTTTTGAGTCGCTCTATGAATACTCAAACCGCTCGGATGGCTTCGTGAGCGTTGAAGTCGACCCCAATCTGGCACACAACACAGATGCAACGCAGACTGCTGCACGCCTCCTCGACGAGCGTGTTGCAAGAAAAAACGTCATGATCAAGATTCCTGCAACCGTAGAAGGAATTCCGGTCATTCGCACCATGATCAGCGAGGGTCGAAATGTCAATGTCACTCTGATTTTTAGTCTTGAGCGTTATCAAGCTGTGATGGATGCGTATATCGATGGTCTCGAAATATTGGCCGCCAAGTCAAAGGGATCATTGGATAGAGTCGCAAGCGTTGCGAGTTTTTTCATCTCTCGTGTCGATTCCGAAATAGACCGTCGACTTCACGCTGTTGGATCTCAAGCAGCAACTGATCTGTGCGGCACTGCAGCGGTATCTCAGGCCAAACTTGCCTACCAACTTTTTGAACGCACATTTTCTGGGCCGAGGTGGTCTGCACTTGTTCAACGAGGTGCTCGTGTGCAAAGACCCCTGTGGGCTTCCACTTCAACGAAAAATCCTGCATACCCTGACACCTTGTACGTCGATCAATTGATCGGTCCTCATACTGTCAACACGCTCCCCGATGCCACGATGATGGCGTTTAGCGATCACGGCACGCCAGAAATCACCATTGATAAAGACGTCGACTTAGCGCACACTCGCTGGAGCGCACTTGGCGACATCGGGATTGATGTTGCTGACGTTGCCTCGCAACTTGAACGAGAAGGTGTTGCATCGTTTCAGCAGAGTTTTAGTGAACTGATTGATGCTCTCGCAGTAAAGGACCTCGCACTTCGCACATGAAGTCAATGATGGATCTCAACAAAGCAATCGCCGACCTCGTTGGCGAGTTTGGACCGACGCACGACACTGAATATGTAACTCAGTTGATCAAGACCAGTATTGAGCTTGGTTCTGATCGAACTTCCACTCTCGACATGAAGATTGCGTCGTCTGCACTCAAAGAAATGCGCGAAGCATTTGCGATGTTTCAGCCATTCACACAACGATCCAAGGTCACGATCTTTGGCTCGGCTCGTACCAAAAAGGATGATCCGCTCTATTTGCATACGCAACATGTTGCCAAGAATCTTGCGGATCAGGGTTGGATGGTCGTGACGGGTGCCGGACCAGGAATCATGGAAGCCGGGATGGAGGGCGCTGGTCGAGAGCAATCAATCGGTGTATCCATACGCTTGCCTTTTGAGTCTTCGGCTAATTCAATAATCGCCGGCGACGAAAAATATGTGTCAATGCGTTACTTCTTCACGCGCAAGTTGATGCTTGTCAAAGAGTCACACGCATTTTTGTGTCTACCTGGCGGTTTTGGAACACTTGATGAGACGTTTGAACTGCTCACACTCACGCAAACCGGCAAAGGTGTGCCAGTACCGATTGTGTTACTCGACCTACCAGGCGACCGATTTTGGCACTCAGTAGACGATCTCATACGCACGCAATTGCTCACGCGAAACCTTGTGTCACCTGCAGACCTTGCTCTCTACCGAGTGTGTGACACCATTACCGATGCGACGAACGAAATTAATGACTTCTATCGCAACTATCATTCGATCCGTTTTATTGGCAAGCATCTCATCATGCGCCTGAAGAACGAACCTTCTCCTCGCCTGCTGGACGAAATCAATAGCAAATTCGCTCACATTTGCCGATCTGGATTGTTTGAATTGGTAGGACCGCACGCGGCGGAAAAGTCAGACAATGACCAATTGGATAAGTTTCGCATTCGGTTTGATCCAGAACGAAGTGATGCTGGCGGGTTGCGCAGCCTCATCAACTATGTCAATCAAGACGCGTAAGCACACCAATTGCTTTCTCAATGGCTCGGCGCGCCTGAGTCAGTTGTCGTTCGGTTTCTGGACGCTTGGACGCTCCCTCTCGATGCGCTGATTTGAGTGCATCGAGAGCCTTGTCAGCAATCTCTTCAGAGATGGATTCAAGTCTGGAGACAATGTCGTTGATTGCTTCGTCCTGTGAAGTTGGCATACATCAAGTATGACATTGATGAGCTTGATACATCGTCCTTCACTGAAAGCGCTCAAGAGTATTCATATTTTTGTTTCTGAATAACGCATTATCGCCACTTCTATCGTCTAGCGTCTCAACCTATGTCAAGACCCGAAGAACTTCACGAGTGGATAAGTTTTACCGACCCAGATGCCGATCAAACGTGGATGATTGATTCCACATTCATGCTCTCAAATTGGTCGTGCATTTATGGTTCGGGTTGCAAGGGCGTCTTGGATGACGATGCAACCAAGTTGCAACAGGGCTGCTGCAGCTATGGTGCTCACTTCATCGACAAGAAGGATCTTGCCACGGTCAAGAAGTCGGTAAAGCGTCTCAAGCCAGAGCATTGGCAGAAGCATGCCAAGGGTGCCAACAATCGTTGGCTGATCAAGAACCGTGATGGTTCTGACGCCACTCGCCGAGTCAATGACGCATGTATTTTTCATAACGATCCGGGTTTTGAAGGTGGAATGGGCTGCGCGTTTCACATCGCTGCACTCGAGATTGGTGAGAGACCGATGGACTGGAAACCAGACGTTTGTTGGCAAGTGCCACTTCGTCTCGACGAACACACCGAAGACGATGGCCATGTGATTTCACACCTTCGTGAGTGGAAGCGACGCGATTGGGGCGAGGGTGGTATCGAATTCCATTGGTGGTGCACAGACGACCCTGCGGCATTTGTCGGCAAAGACCCCGTGTATCAATACCTCAAAGATGAAATCGTAGAACTCATCGGTTCAAAGACATACAAGACTCTTGTCAAGTTGCTGGAAGAAAAGCGAGCAACGCCGCGTCCACATCCTCAGGTTTCGCTCAAGAACCCAACTCGCAAAAAAGCAAAATAACGCTAGTTAGAGTTTTTCTTGGTGTACTTTCGACGATCCTCGATCGTGAGGTACTTCTTGCGAATGCGTACATTGAGCGGTGTAACTTCCACCAACTCGTCGTCAGCGATCCATTCGATTGCGGTTTCCAAGGTATGCGTGACTGGCGTGGCCAGTTTGATGCCTTCGTCGTGGCTGTGAGTACGAATGTTGTTCTTTTCTTTCGCACGAACAGCGTTGACGACCATCTCTTCTTCGCGAGCATTCTCGCCAACGACCATGCCCTCATACAATTCGTCGCCAGGTGAGATGCACAATGTTCCACGCTGTTCAAGGTTGTCAAGCGCGTATGCGGTTGCCGGACCCATGCGATCTGAAACCATTGCTCCACCAAGACGGTGTGGCAACTCGCCTGCCCACGGCATCCATCCTGCAAGGCTTTGATGCAAGAGTGCTGTTCCTCGTGTCACGGTGAGGAGCAACGATCTAAAACCGATGAGCCCACGTGATGGCGCTTCAAAATAGACGATGGTGCGATTGGCATCGCCAGGTCGCAAGTCAGTAATACGACCCTTGCGAGGTGCAAGGGCTTGAGTCACTGCGCCTACATATTCGTCTGGCACGTCACACGTACCCGACTCGAGAGGCTCATGCTTCTTGCCATTCACTTCTTTGGTGATGACCTCTGGGCGACTCACTTGCAATTCGTATCCCTCACGTCGCATGTTTTCGATCAACACTGCCAACTGCAGTTCACCTCTACCGGCGACTTCCATGACGTCTGTTGATTCGGTGTTTGCGATCTTGATCGAAACGTTGCCGAGAATTTCCTTTTGCAAGCGATCGCGCAAGTGGCGACTCGTGAGGTATTTGCCGTCCTTGCCTGCAAACGGAGAGGTGTTCACACCGAAACTCATACGCAATACTGGCTCGTCAACTTCGAGACGCAACAGAGGAACTGGATTGTCAATCGAGGCAATCGTGTCGCCTACTTCAACTTCATCGATTCCGCTCATGATAAACAAGTCGCCTGCAATCACTTCGGCAACTTCCACTCGGTCGATGCCAGAAAATGCCATCAAGCCGCTGAGCTTGCGCTTGAGTACTGGTGCAGGATTGTCGTCTGTTGGCTTTTGGCACAGCGAAACCTGATCGCCTTTGCGCATTACTCCAGAGATCACTCGCCCGATTGCTAAACGTCCCAAATAGTCAGAAGCATCCAAGTTGGTAACCATGGCTTGCAATGGAGCATTCATGTCATTCTGTGGAGCAGGAATGTGGTCAACGATGGCATCGATTAGTGGCGACAGGTCGCCGTCAGCGGCCGGCATACCGATTCCTGCCATGGCAAGACTGTCTCGTGCAACGGCAGAAAACACAGGAAACGACAAGTGATGGTCTGCATGCGCGAGATCGAGGAACAACTGTTCAACTTCGTGCAGAACCTCTTCTGGACGCGCATCTTGACGATCAACTTTGTTGATGACCAAGATGACAGGAAGATCCAATGCAAGAGCCTTTGACAATACGTAACGAGTTTGCGGAAGCGGGCCCTCTGCGGCGTCAACGAGAAGCAAAATTCCGTCGACCATGGCCAACGCCCGTTCTACTTCTCCACCAAAGTCGGCGTGACCAGGAGTGTCAACCAAGTTGATCTTGGTTCCCTTCCATTCGATCTGGGCGGCTTTTGCCAAAATGGTGATTCCGCGTTCGCGCTCTTGATCGTCATTGTCCATGACGCGATCGATGATTGCGGAGTGGGCTGCAAAAGTGCCGGCAGAACGCAAAAGTGCGTCGAGCAACGTGGTCTTGCCGTGGTCAACGTGGGCTACAAGCGCAATGTTGCGCAACTTCTCAGGTGTTTGTGTCATGGTCTTTCTTGACTTATTTTTGGGGGGATCTTCAGGCGCTGCAGGCTCAGCGTGATTAACTTTGGCTTTCTTCGCCCTCTTCGCTTTCTTCTTCATCTTCGTCGAAACGAACACCGTATTTCTCGGCTATCGCTGCGTATTGATCTTCTTCTGTCTGGGCTTCCTTGCTGCGTGCGCCCAGCCCGAGATCAGCGGCGCTAGGCCCGGACTGCTTCAACTTGCGCGCTTCTTCGAAGCGACGGTGACGACCCTTCTTCACGGTAGGGCTCCGAACCTTGATCGGGTGACTACCGCTGAGGTAGCCACTTAGTGGATAAACATCGCTGTAAATCTTAGCCCGTTGGGGCTTGGGAAACGCGGTATTTGGCTCAGATTGTTGGATTATTGGTTGGCAGAAGCCTCAAACGTCCGTGACCATTGAAACTCAATCCTGCCTCACCTGACAGGATGCGCTCGATATCTTTGCCCACCATCTCGGCGCGCCATCCAATGCTGAGTCGACCCTGAGGTGACTTGCGCAACAACGACAAAATATCGTTTCGTGTGCCAAGCAAGGTCGCGTCAATATGGTGAGTTCTTGCGAGTTCACTCATCCATGCGGTGATCAGGCCAACTGCCGGACGGAGTTCCTTATCGACATCGTCATTTTCAATTTGCGGCAGAGCAACAACAACAGATTTTCCCAACTCGACTGCGGCCAAGAGTTCACGTCCAACTTCCCCGCCAATTTGCCTGTGTTCGACTCCCCTTGCTTTCAACAAATCTTCCGTCGTTGATGGCATGATCTGGGCGATTCCCAAAATCGCAATGTCTGACAGCACTCGTCGGGGTGGAATATCGGCACCCATTGCCTTGCGCTCACGCCACTCGCACACTGCTTGGGCGACACCTCGCGCTTGACCCTTCAGCGCACGAGCTTCCTTCACTCGAAGCCAAGCATCTACGGGGTCGACTGGGCCTGCAGGTCGCACACGCAACTCATCGCACGCTTCAACTACCCACGACAAACGGTCCAATTCAGAAAGTCGCGATTCGAGCTTGTCTTGAATCTCGAATAAATGCTCTACGTCGGTTGCAGCGTAAGTTTTCTGGTCTGTTGTCAGAGGCCGCCTCAGCCAATCCGTCAAACGGTCACCTTTAGAAATGCTGATCTTGAGTTCGCTCAATATCAGAGACGAGAGAGATGGCGTTGACATGCCAACAAATCCCGCTGCAATTTGCGTGTCGAAGATGCGTTTTGGCGCCGATCCGCATGCGTGGTTGAGCACTTCCAAATCTTGTTGGGCGGCATGCAGCACACAAAGCGAATCAGATGCAAAAAGGTCGCTAAACAACGTCAGATCAACACAAGTGGGGTCTACAAGATAAATCCTTTTATCAAACTTGATCTGAATCAATGCAAGCTGTGGATAGTAGGTGCGCTCCCGATGAAATTCGGTATCAAGGGCATATCGATCACAGCCGACAAGAACATCGAGCATTTGTGTGAGTGCTTCGTCTTCGTCAATCCACGTGATGTTCATACAATAAATTCAGTGATGTGGTTCAAAAAAATCTCGAAAATTCAGTTCATGTGCTTACGGGTTTGTGCCTAAATTGACAGTGTTGCCAACCGCAATCCATCCAGAAGTTCCACCAATGACATTGACAACATTGGTGATGCCCTGTTCGTGCAAAAACTCGCAAGCACGCATACTTCTGCCCCCGGAATGACAAACAACGTACACATCGTGGTTTGATCTGAAAACGTCAATGTTGTCGGCAATCGTGCCCAGAGGAATGAACTGCGCAGACGGCACATGGCCCTCTTCGTACTCGCTTGCCTCACGAACATCTACTACTGAGGCACCTGCATCAAGTGCAGTTTTGAGTTCTTGAACTGTGATCTCTCGTACTGACACTCAGAAGCCTTTCAAGACAAATTGGACATTCATAATGGTTCTAAATCGTACCCTCGGGGATCATGTCTGAAACACGATTGATATTTCGCAATACTGATGAGCTACAAGCAAGAGTCGAGACAGTGAGACCGACTACTGCCTCATGTACCGACCTCACACCGTTTGAGTACTGCTCACTCAGGTGTTGGAGGCATAAAGCCGTGCGCCACGCGCTTAACAACCAGTGGTAACTCGTCACTTCCTGTTCATCGATTGCCACCGCAATATCGGTTTTTGTTGTGTCAAGTATCGACATCAGGAGTCGAAAATCAGAACTCGAAAAGTACGGTGTGTCATTCGGGGCAAAGAGCACCATTTCGCTCTTCGACAGTTCGAGTGCATCGATAATTGCGCCAAGAGGACCATTGCCCTCTCTTGGGCCAGACACAGTGACTAGATCTAGTGCAAGTGCGGTTGCTTCATCTGCTCCGAGCAATTGCGGCATCACATTTGTTGCAACAAATATATTGTTTGCAACAACGCGGGCCATCGGCATGCCGTCTATGTTTGCGATCGATTTACTAGAACCAAATCTTGTGCTTTTGCCACCAGCCAATACAAAGCAACTCAGTGATGAAGACACAGATTTATATTAGAACTTGTGGCTGGGATCTAACTGCAATAAAAATTGCTCGCAACGCTCGGCTTCTTCAACATCGTTAATCTGCCGCGAACATTTGGCCAAGCCATCCAAGCAGCGCAGAAATCCTCGGTTTGGAATATGCGACCAACGAACATAGCCAGAACCCTTCCAACCGTTTCGGCGTAATGCATCAAGTCCGCGGTGGTAACCAACTCGATACGCCATGTATGAGTCGATGGTGTCTCGTCCAAGTGCACCCATCCACGACCAACCTTCAAGAGATGTTGGGTTTATTGCCACAAATTTTGAAACAGCCTCGCGTCGTTCTCTATCGGGTCGCTTCAGTGCTTCGTCTAAGGCATCGGTCAACTTCAAATTTACGGGTGGCAAGTACATATCTGCCGGACCAACACCTGAAAGATTTACATGTGCACTCATATGCTCAGCCTACGCACGAGTCCGTGACAGAATAGAGAAATGAATTTTTTTAACCTCAACGCCGACTTCGCAAGAAACTTATCCGGTGGCGCAGTCGTCGCCTCGGTGATTGCGTTGCTAATTGTCCTGAAGTTTGCCTCGTCGCTCGTCACAAAGTTGTTGCTCATTGCTGTGTGCTGTCTTGTTGGATACATCGGTTTCACGCAACGCGACAGCCTCAATGCCTGCATAGAAGTGGTTACCGCACAGGCATCTACTGGTTCTCCCATTCAAGAAACCTGCACCCTGCTTGGCCAGAATGTGCGCGTCAAGATCCCTTCGCTACCATCTGAAGGATGAGCAGCAAAACATCTCTCGATTCTCTGCTCGAACAACTCGACAGTTCTCCGACACCACACCACGTTGTCGAATGGTGGCGTAACAAGCTTGTTGAAGCAGGTTTTTCCGATTGCACAACATCACAAGATTTAGGGGTATCCAGAGGTTTTGTAACTCGCGGTGGAGCAATCGTTGCCTGGAATTCACCTGCGCAGGGATGCAAACTCGGCTTTCGTATTGTTGGAGCACACACCGATTCACCTGGACTCCACATCAAGCCGCAACCCGATAAACGTTCCGGAAACAATAATTTGCTCGGCGTAGAGATCTACGGAGGTCCTCTCCTCAATTCATGGCTCGATCGCGATCTTGGAATCGCAGGGCATGTGGTCTTGGCAGACAATTCGACAAGACTGTTCGCGACACAAAGTGCGGTTGCGCGCATATCTCAACTTGCAATTCACCTCGATCGAGATGTCAATGAAAAGGGTCTCATTCTGGACAAACATCAACACCTCAATGCTGTGTGGAGTGTCGCAGATTCGGTTATGTCGTACGACGATTGGCTGGCGGATCTTTGTAACGTGCGACCATCACAAATTGTCGCAAGCTCGTCTCAGCTTTTTGATTCACAATCTGCGGCATTGATCGGCATTGACAAACAACTCTTGGCATCTGCCCGCATTGACAATCAAGTTTCGTGTTGGGCAGCAATGTCGGCATTGATTGACAGTCGCGATGGCTCGGCCCCAAGTGTTGTTGCGCTATTTGACCACGAAGAAGTTGGCTCGTCGTCGACAACTGGTGCGCAAGGACCATTGCTCGAACATGTACTCGAGCGACTGTGTATTGCAAATGGAGGCTCTCGCCAAGATTTCATCGCAGCGTTAGCAAAATCTCACTGCATCTCGGCCGACAATGCACATGCCATCCACCCAAATTACCCAGATCGTCATGATGCAAATCACGCTCCATTAATCAACGGAGGCATCGTGATGAAGTCAAACGTGAGCCAACGGTATGCCACTGGAGCACACTCGATCGCACCATTTCTTGATGCATGCACTAGCACCAAGGTGCCGGTTCAGCATTTCGCTTCACGCAACAACATCTCGTGTGGCACGACCATCGGGCCAATCACATCGACACGACTTGGCATCGACACCATCGATGTAGGAATTGCCCAACTCTCAATGCACTCCGCCCGTGAAGTTTGTGGCGCACAGGACCCGCTCTTCTTGCGCGATGTATTATCTGCATACTTTGTTCGCTAATCGAGCAAGCGAAATGCTTCGTCAAAAACCTTTTGTAATTCAGATTGCAACTGAACCGTAAGTTCGCTCATCATCTCGCGAGATGCGCGAGCACCATTGAGGGGTTTCGGGTAAATTGCATCGCCAACAACGGCAATGCACTTCTTTGGGCGCGGAAACTTGGATCCGGGTGGCCAGATTTCTTCTGAGCCCGCAATTCCAACCGGGATCAGCGGTACACCGGTTTTATAAGCGATAAAGGCTGCTCCATCAAAAAGCGGTTCGATGATACGTCCACGATGTCGTGTGCCCTCTGGAAAGAGAACGAGCGGATCTCCGCGGTCGAGCACAGCGATGCAGCGTTTCAGAGCCTCAAGGTCGGCTGAACCGCGTGTCACGGGAAAGCTTCCAAGTGCCGAAAGCAAAACACCAATTGGTTTGAACTTCCACATTGAATCCTTGCCCATATACAACAATCGTCGTCTTGTCGTTGCCGAGGCAACAGGAATGTCAACTGTTGATCGATGACTCGGGGCCAATATAAATGTTCCTGTTCGAGGAATCTTGTGAGCATCCACAACTGTCAGACGCAGATACACACGACAAATAGCAACGACAATAAATCGAATCACTGCGTAAAACAACTTGTTTGCAATTGATTGACCCGCCAGTTTGGTGGTTACTTCAGCCATGAAAAGCGATCGCAATCTCGTTGACCACATCATCAATTGTTCTATTGCTCGTGTCTACAACAATTGCATTTTCCGACTCGCGCAATGGACTATCGCTACGAGTTGAGTCCTTGTGATCTCGCTCAGCAATATCGTGTTCAATTTGGCTGACGTCTCCACCCATTTGAGCAACACGGCGTTGCGCTCGAACAAAAGGACTCGCAGTCAAAAAAACCTTCAGTCGTGCGTCCGGAAAAACAACCGTTGCGATGTCGCGACCCTCGACAACTCCTCCCCCTCGAATTGCCACCCATTTTCTTTGGCGTTCGCGCAGTTCTGAGCGCACGATCGAGTTTGCAGCAACCGCACTTACGGCGCGAGTAACCGAGTCTCCCCTGATGTCGCTTGTGGCATCTACCCCATCTACGACAAGTGCATCATCAGTAATTTCTAGGATCGTGGTCGAAGCAAGTTTGGCAACAGCATCAACATCGTGTACATCGATGCCAAGGCGCAATGCTGCACAAGTGATGCCTCGATACATTGCGCCAGTGTCGAGATATGGAAGTTTCAACACTCGAGAGAGTTCGCGGGCAATAGTGGACTTACCTGCTCCTGCTGGCCCGTCAATGGCCACCACATTGACACTTGCTGGTATCACCAACTTGTGTCCCGCGGACGGCCTTCTTCGTACCCCGATGCACTCTGTATTCCCACCACTGCGCGATCTGCAAACTCCGGAATCGTTTTGGCTCCGGCATACGTGCACGACGATCGAACACCAGCAACAATCTGGTCGATGATGTCCTCAACGCTTGGACGCTCAGGATCGAGATACATGCGTGAGGTGCTAATGCCCTCTTCGAACAATTCCTTTTTTGCCCGATCGAGGGCAGTTTCGCTGCGCGTGCGATTGCGTACGGCCCTATTTGAAGCCATTCCGAAACTTTCCTTGAACAATCGCCCGTCAGAGTCGCGAAGGGTGTCGGCTGCGCTTTCGTATGTACCTGCCAATAACGAACCGAACATGACATTTGATGCTCCTGCAGCAAGACCCAACGCAACATCGCGTGGATAGCGCACACCGCCATCAGCCCAAATGTGTTTGCCAAGTCGCGAAGACTCTGCAGAACACTCGAGAACCGCAGAGAATTGAGGTCGCCCCACACCCGTCATCATGCGGGTGGTGCACATCGCGCCTGGACCTACGCCGACCTTGATCACATCGGCACCTGCTTCAATCAATTGACGCGTGCCATCTTTGGTGACAACGTTGCCGGCCACCACTGGCAGCGAGCCAACGGCCTGACGTACCTCTGAGACAACTGACAGCATTCGCTCCTGGTGGCCGTGCGCGGTATCGACGACCAACACATCAACACCCATTGCACCAAGGGCTTTTGCTCGCTGAGCAGGCTCGCTGTTAATTCCTACGGCGACTCCAATCATGAGACGCCCTTGCTTGTCGAGTGCCGGTTGATAGATGGTTGAGCGCAATGCGCCTTTGCGAGTGACGCAACCGACAAGACGACCGTCGTCATCGACAACGGGTGCAAACGTGATGCGCAATTCGGTCATCTCATTAAACATGCCTTCTGGACTTTGCGATGACTTGAGCGAGATGATGTCGCGGCTCATCGATGTGTGCAGTTGACTGAAGCGATCAAAACCTGTCGCATCATGTTCGGTAAAGATTCCGGCTGGTCGACCATCGTCATCCATCACGATCACTGCACCGTGCGCTCGTTTGTGAATCAGACTCAAAGCTTCACCAACTGTTCCATCGCCTGGCATTGTGATTGGTGTTTCAAATACCTTGTGTCGGGACTTGACAAATTCAACAACTGTCTGCACAACATCGAGTGGTATGTCTTGGGGAAGAACGACTAGTCCTCCTCGGCGAGCCACGGTCTCGGCCATACGCCGACCGGCAATTGCTGTCATGTTCGAAACAACCACAGGAATAGTCGTTCCCAATCCGTCTGGAGTACTCAAATCGACGCTTTGTCGCGACTGCACATTGGACAAACTTGGCACCATGAAGACGTCGTTATACGTCAAGTCAAATGTCGGTGCATCATTCAGAAATCGCATCTGCGCCTGTCTCCTGATCTGGCCTGTAGAGCCAAGTAATGCTACTGCATTGCGCGTACTCATTCGGCCAACTTTGTACAGTGCAGAGGAGATGATTTCTTCAACAAACCCAGCCACACCGTGCAATATTGTGCTTGCATCTGCCAGTGGAAGTATCAACATCGCGGTACAAACTCTTCGCGGCGGAGGCATAGTGGCTGTGCCAACAGAAACTGTCTACGGGCTCGGTGCTGCTCTTGATAACGAGACCGCGATTGCCAAAGTATTTTCAGTCAAGGCACGACCCAGCGACCATCCGCTCATTGTGCATATTGCCGACGAGTCTGATTTGCGATTCGTTGCACAAGAAGTACCTCTCGATGCGCTCAAACTCGCACGCTCATGCTGGCCAGGACCACTGACATTGTTGCTCTCGCGTACCACCAACGTTCCACTTTCAGTTACGGGTGGACGCGCGACGGTTGGCATTCGGGTGCCGTCAAATGAATTTACACGGGCGCTAATTGGCAAACTCGAAGCGCCGATAGCAGCCCCATCGGCCAATCGATTTGGAAAAGTGAGTCCAACAACTGCTCAACATGTCTGTGATGATTTGGGACACGATGTCGACCTCATTGTCGATGATGGCGCTTGTTCGATTGGCGTTGAGTCAACCATTGTCGATTTCACCGTTTCGCCTCCCCAACTGTTGCGACCTGGTGGTATCCCGGTTGAAGACATTGAGTCGATTCTCGGTTACTCGTTACAACTTCATGATGGACTCACTCGCGCCAGTGGAATGCTTGAAACCCACTATCAACCGTTGTGTCAGGTAGTCCTTGCATACGACATAGAGCATGCAACCACACTGGTGAGTGAACTGAAATCTGCAGGAAAACGGGTGCGACTGATACATGGGTCATCGAACCTTCCGGTGTACGCAGCAACACTGTTTAGCCAAATGCGTCAGGCAGATAGAGACCAAATCGAGGCAGTTGTTGCCATCATCCCCGCACCAAGAGGACTCGGTATGGCAATTTCCGATCGGCTCAGGAAGGCTGCTGGACCAATTTCGCTGGTTTGATTCACCGATTGAACCTTGTTTGGCTATTGATATCCCCGTAGGCTTGGAATTCCTAACCCAGGCAGGCACCCCGCCTACCGGCTTTTAGGGGGAGAAAAACACATGAAGAAATCAAACATGAAGCGCTTCGGTGCTCTTGTTGTAGGTCTCAGCTTTGTTGCTGTTTCCTGTGGCAGTAGCGATGAAGCAGCGACAGACACCACGGTTGCAGCAGAGGCTCCGGCCGCTGGTGGCGACTTGGAAGGCATGAAGGGCACAATGCCACTCGTAGAGCTTTCCGCAGAGTTCAAAGATGGCGTCAACGCTTACTGGACTGCAGCAGGCAACGAAGCACTCGTTGACTACTCGTACACAGCAGAAGCATTCGACGCTGTGATGTTGATCGCTCTTGCAGCAGAAGCAGCAAAGACCGATGGCAGCGCACTTGCTGACTCGATCATTACTGTTTCACGTGACGGCGAGAAGTGCACAACTTTCGAAGCTTGTGTCGCTCTTGTTCAAGCAGGAACAGACATTGACTACGACGGCGCTTCTGGTCCAAACACGATGAACGGCAACGGCGAGCCAATCGAGGCTTCCTACGGCGTTTTGACTTTTGATGCAACGAACCGTTTTGACTACGCAAATGCCACATTCATTCCGGCAGCTGCTCCAGAGTCAGACTATGTTGATGCACAGAAGACAACCGTTACCCGTAAGGGCGATGGACAGTTGAAAATCGGAACGATGCTTCCAGAAACTGGCAACCTTGCATTCCTTGGTGCTCCAGAATTCGCAGGCGTTGAATACGCATTGAGCTTGATCAATGCAGCCGGTGGCGTACTTGGTAAAGAAGTTCTTTATAGCCAAGGCGACTCTGGTGACAACTCAACTGACACGGCATCAACCACGGTTGACCGTCTCTTGAGCGAGAATGTTGACGCCATTATTGGTGCAGCATCGTCCGGCGTTTCGTTGAAAGTGATCGACAAGATCACCCAGGCAGGCGTTGTTCAGTTCAGCCCAGCAAACACATCAGATGCATTGTCGACATACGCCGACAGTGCGTTGTACTTCCGTAACGCACCACCAGACACCCTTCAGGGTGCGGTGCTTGCAGGTTTGATTGCAGGAGATGGCAACGCTTCGGTGTACATCTTGGCTCTCGACGATGCATACGGCACAGGACTTGCAGCATCGATCGCCAAGAATCTTGAAGCAGCGGGCGTTTCCGTCCTCGGCACCAAGATCTACGATCCAGCTGCAGTTTCGTTTGATGCTGAAGTAGCTGAAGTTGTTGCTGCTAACCCAGACGCAATCATGCTCGTAACTTTCGACGAAGGCTCACGTATCTTGCGCACCATGGTGGAGCAAGGCATTGGACCGAAGATGAAGAAGGTTTACGGTTGTGACGGCAACATGGGTAACGCACTCGGCGAGAACTTTGACGCTGGTAAGTAACCAATAGTTTTCAGAACTATATGTAGGGCCCCGAGCGAAAGCTCGGGGCCTTTTCATTTCCCCA
>QYPH01000040.1 GCA_007279905.1 Actinomycetota bacterium
AGCTGGCACATGGATTCGATCAGAGATTTCGGCAGCCACTTTGGCAATAATCAAGATGATGGTGAGATCGAGCAATACCCGACCCATGTCTAGAGATTGGGCGGCAGACGCCAGCATTGCCGTGATCACGCACAAATCTTATTGGGCTTGTGTCACGGCTCTGTTAACGCCGTGAGGCATCCTCGTGACGTGCGCTTGGACTGGAGCGCTCATGAGCGGGCAGAATAGGAGCATGATCGAATACACGCCCGAGGCAGAGACCTTTAGAACCGAAGTACAAACATGGCTCAAGTCCAACCTTCCAAAAGGATGGTTCGATAAAGGTTTCGAGATGTCATCGGCGGAGCGCAAGGCATTTAACGAAGCGTGGCCAACAAAGTTGTTTGAAGGTGGCTGGATTTGTGCAACATGGCCAACCGAATACGGCGGCAAAGGGTTGTCGACTTTGCAGGGTGTTGTGTTGGCAGAAGAGTTTGCAAATGCAAAGGCACCAATGCGCGCCGATTTTTTTGGCGACACACTTGTTGGCCCAACTTTGTTGCAGTGGGGTACAGAAGAGCAGAAGAAAGAATTTTTGCCACAGATTTTGAATGGCAAGATGCGCTGGTGTCAAGGCTTTAGCGAGCCAAACAGCGGTAGCGACTTGGCAAGCCTCAAGACCACTGCAGTGCTCGACGGTGACGAGTGGGTTATCAACGGACAAAAGGTGTGGACAACCGGTGGCCACCACGCCGATTACTGCTTCTTGCTCACGCGCACAGATCCATCTGCAGTAAAGCATGCAGGCATCACGTACTTGTTGGTGCCGATGCGCCAACCAGGCGTAGAAGTGCGCGGCATTGTGCAACCAGATGGCACCGCTGAATTTTGCGAAGTGTTTTTCACCGATGCCCGATGCTCAAAAAACAATGTTGTTGGTGGCATCAACAATGGTTGGAAGGTAGCCAACAGCACGCTCGCATTTGAGCGCGGCATGAGTGCGACTACCGGTTATCGCCGATTTGAAGAAGAGTTTCGTTTGATGTCGGCTGCGGCCAAAGAAAACGGTGCAATTAACGACGACACAATCCGTCAGCGATTAATGCAGTACTACTCCAAGATTCAGATCTTGCGCTACAACGGTCTGCGATCGCTCAGCGCAACACTCGAAAACAAAAAAGACATGGGTGTACTTGCACTTGGTGCAAGCAACAAGATGTACTGGAGCGAGATGCACCAGCGCGCTATGGAACTCGCACTTGATATCAATGGAGCCAACTCGATGTTGATCGATGCAGGCCCAGCAGATGGCACGTGGCCTGGTGCGTTGCGCGACAAGCGCCGCGACGGATACCCCGTGAGCTCGATGATGTCCACATTCTTCTTCTCGCGCTCTGAAACCATTTGGGGCGGCACAAGTCAGATTCAGCGCAACATTGTTGGCGAGCGCGTGTTGGGCCTGCCCAAAGAGCCAAAGCCACAAGGAGACAAAGAGTGAACATTCAAACTGCAATTAAGTCTGGTTTTCAAAACTATGCCAACTTCAATGGCAGAGCATCGCGCTCGGCCTATTGGTTTTGGCAATTGTTTGTACTCGTTGCCGCAAACTTTTCGTCCGCAATTTTTTCGACAATCGGATCAATCTTTGGAATTGCAATGATCATTCCGTCTATTGCCGTTGGCTGGCGCCGTATGCACGACACGGGTCGTGCTGGCTGGTGGTCAATTATCCCGCTTGTCGGGTTTGTATTTGCGCTGCAGCAAAGTGACCCAGAGTTAAACGAATATGGTCCGCCAGCGCCACCAAATTCGTGAGTGAGCGATAAGTCCTACAGATACTCGGGCACCCGTCGCTGATACACCTGTGAAATCAGTGGCGAAGAAATAATAAAGTCAGCGCTCGCACGGTTGCACGCAACTGGGATATTCCAAACTGCAGCAATGCGCAAGAGCGCTTTGATGTCGGGGTCGTGCGGCTGAGGCTCAAGTGGGTCCCAGAAAAACATCAAGATGTCGATCTTTCCCTCTGCAATGCGTGCACCCATCTGCTGGTCGCCGCCAAGAGGACCCGAACGTAAGCGCTCAACTACGAGACCCGTATGTTCTTGCACTAGTCGCCCAGTTGTACCCGTGCCCACCAACTCGTGCTGGCTCAACTCGGCCCGATGATGTGCGACCCATTCCAGCATTTCGTCTTTCATGTTGTCGTGTGCAACAAGGGCAATACGCTTTTTGGCTGGGCTTTCAATGTCCATCATGATTGTCGTCGTCATCTCTCTAGTGTGACAGGTTGTTGTTACCTATGAGATTCATTGGCTAGATTCACAGTTATGAAGCACAAGCAGACAGTGCAAATCGAACAAGTGCGTAATGAATTGGTCGTTTCCTCACCCGTAGGAAAACTCAGACTTGTTGCGTCGGAAAAAGGTCTTGTTGCCATTGACGTTCGCAATCACACCAAGCAAGAGGTCACCTCCAAAAATACCACTGCTCAAGCCACTCTGCTAAAGACAAAAAAGCAACTTGAGCAATATTTCGCAGGCAAGCGCACTTCGTTTGATGTTGAACTTGATCTGGTTGGCACCGAGTTTCAAGTGCAAGCGTGGCGCGCACTGTGTCGTATTCCGTTTGGTAAAACAATTTCGTATGGTCAACAAGCAGCCAACATTAAAAAGCCCAAGGCATTTCGCGCTGTTGGATCTGCCAATGGCAAAAACCCAATTCCAATCATCGTGCCCTGTCACCGAGTTGTGGCCAGCGATGGCTCGCTCGGCGGCTATTCACTCGGTCTCAAAATGAAGAAGCAATTGCTAGCGCTCGAAGGCGTTAGTGAGGCTGAGTAAAACCGAAGCATTCGCGCAAAAATTCATCGCGCAGCGCAACATCGGGTGGCCCAACAGCAACAACTCGTTGTGCAAGCAGCATCACCGACGTTGCGTGTTCGGCATCTAAAAGCTCGTGAGTAGCCATTACGACGGTGACGCCACGGGCGCGCTCGGCAGCCACGAGGCTTGCTACAAGCTTGCGACCATTGATATCGAGACCGGCGGTGGGCTCATCGAGAAGCAATACCTCGGCTTGGCGAGCAAGCACTTGTGCCAAGTGGGTGCGTTGCTGTTGACCACCAGACAAGTCGCGGATCGGTTTGCTTGCTTGTTCGTCGATGCCTGCACGCCTCATTGAGTCTTCGACAATGATTTGATCGTCTTTCGTTGCACGCTTGAAAAGACCGAGGTGCGCGTATCGGCCCATTGCCACCACATCACGAACTTGCAATGGAAGTGTGTGCGAAGAGACAGGATGTTGGGGCAAGTAGGCAACACGAGTTGGCAGTTGTCCCGCATGATGGTCAAGCACGTGTAGTTCTCCATGCACTGGATGAATGAGTCCTGCCAAGGTTTTGAGAAGCGTTGATTTTCCCGAACCATTGGTACCAATTAATACGAGTAACTCACCTGGCTGCAGAGCAAGCGTTACACCTTCAATTACTGGCTTTTTGCCGTAGCCCACGCACAGGTGGTCGGCCGAAATGATTGTTGTAGCCATTAGATGTGCACGTGCACGTGTCCGTGAGCGTGTGGGTGTTCGTGTTCGCTGTTGCTTGGTTTGGTTAGTGATTTGCGAACTTCTGTAAATACTGCGGCCAAAGCAAAGAACATGACGGCCGTGAACACGATGGTTGCACCTGCGGCAACATCGAAGTGGTAGCTGAGCAGCAGACCTATATACGTAGACAGTGTTCCAACAATGGCTGCGATTGTCATCATGCTCGAAATACTTCGAGCAAAGAGTGCGCCGGTGGCAGCAGGTGCTATCAGCATTCCCAGCACCAACAGCGTTCCTACGGTTTGAAAACTGGCAACGACGGTGATGGCCACCATCGTCAGCATCACATTGTGAAAGATGCGAATAGAAAAACCTGAGGTGCGGGCAAGACCCTCATCCACAGAGAGCAACAGAAATGGGCGTCGACCAACAAAGGCAATTGCACCAACAATTGCAAGTGCGCACAATTGCATCAACAAATCAGTTCCGCTGACGCCGAGTAGTTCACCGAACAAGATGCGAGTGAGATCACCAACGAACGCGTCACTCCGCGAGGTGATGATGACACCCAACGCCAGCATTCCAACGAACAACAAGCCGATTGCGGTGTCACCAGAAAGGCGAAAGCGACGTGTAACCAGGCTTACCCCGCCCATCATTACTACTGCACCCACGGCGGCACCAACGATGCCAGACACGCCTAAGAGGAGAGCCGTTGCGATCCCAGGCAATACACCGTGAGCGAGAGCATCGCCGACAAAAGCAAGACCGCGTAGAACTACAAATGTTCCGGCGATCGCACATGTCAAGGCCACCAAGATTCCGCCGATTAATGCAAAGCGCAGAAACTCATTGTTCGTAAATGGATCGACAAAATAGTTCACTGCAATGCGTCTGCTATCTGCTGCGCAAGATGAAGCATGAACTCACGGTAGTTGGTTGCACCGTTGAGATAGTGCGTTGAAAGTGAAACTGCTGCAACGCCCGTTTCATTAGCCAATTGGTTCGCAACTTCCTGTGGTGTGCCGAGGCCGGTAAAAATCGCTTTCACGTTGTGCTGGGCGATCTGATCTTTAAGTTTTGCCAATTCACCAGCACTTGCTTCAGAAGTTGTGGAGAGAGACGGGATGATCGCACCAATGACTGTGCACCCGTAACGATCGGCAAAGTAACCCATTTCGTCGTGTCCACTGACAAGCTTGCAAGTGATCCCACTCAAGGTAGATGCAACCTGCGCATCAATTTCTGTGAGTTGGGTGGTGAGCGCGACAGATTGATCGGCAAGGTCAAGACCAGTTGCCTGCTCGATTGCCGCCGTGAGCGCGGGTATTGCTTCCAAAAATTTTGCTGGTGAGAGCCACAGGTGCGGATCTGCACCACCATCAAGCATCCGAGTAGTGACATTGTCACCCAATCGAAACTCGGGGATACCTGCATTTACCGCAGTTGCGAGGGGACTGAGGAGTCCTTCTTCGAAGTCCAGTCCGTTGGAGATAACGATGCTCGCATTATTGAGTGTCTCAACGTCTTTTGCAGACGGTTGAAATTCGTGAGGGTCTTGACCGTCGGGAATAACAACAATGACTGTCGCCAAGTCGCCAACGAGTTGATGAACGATGTCGCCAAGGACCGAATAGGTAACAACGATGGTTGGCTTGTTTGCAAGATCAGTTTTGGCTAATTCGTCCGATGAACACGCGCCCAACAGGATCGCAGTAGCGGACAGGCCAACACCTATTTTGAGAATCATTCTCATAACGTGAATGTATCACTATTGAGAATGATTCCCAACTTAGGTTTTAGGCTCCTGTGAGCGCGAGAATTGTGGCGGTGAGTTCGTCCATCGGAATTTCGCCGCTCATACGAACAAGTACTTTGCCATCTCCGCCAACAAGCACGAAGTATGGGTATCCGGCAAGACCGAAAGCATTTCCGCCAACTTTGTCGGCTGAGTCTGCCATGACTGGCCAGGTGGCTGGAAAGTTTTCGCGAGCCAGCCATTCGGATGGTGGGTAGTTGGGGTTAGCTGAATCGGTACCTGTAGCTACACCGAACACATCAATACCGTTTGGCATTGTGCCCGACTTTTCCCACTCAACGAGGAGCGGTACTTCGCGTTGGCAGTGAGGACACCAATGTGCAAGAAAAACAAGCAGCGTTGGCGTGCCAGTTGGTTCGGTAGTGACAACATTGCCAGTGAAACCTTTGCCCGACAACACTGGTGCGAGCATTCCAACAGCAGGGTCTGGTTTTGCCGCTTCATCAAATGCTGGAAGCACATCGCCACTCACCGTGACTTCGCTAAATTCTTGAAGTGATCCAGCCACGGTCGAGTCTTTGCTGCTCGATGAAGAAATTGCGACTACTGCTGCAATTGCGATAACTGCAGCGATCACACCTCCAACTATCCATGCATTGCGATTGCCTGAGGTTGATTTTTTCTTTGACGTGTTCATTCGTGCTCCGTTTGCTGTGGTGTGGGAAGGGTAGTAAATACAATGACTGCAAGAAAGCCAGTGAAAGCCATGAATGGCAACGTTACAAAACCAAAGAGTTCAAACCATTTGAACTCACATGGCACTTCGACATCACACACGCCTGCGTCGAGGTTTGGAAAACGCTCAAGAAACCAGTGATACGTGGAGATTGAGCCGCCAATTACGGCGAGTGGAACAGTGATCTTCCAGATGCTTTTGGTGCGGCGGATCAACGTGATGATCAGAATGATTGCGAGTGGATACATCATTGAGCGCTGAAACCAGCACAAGCGACATGGTTTGTAGTTGACGATTTCCGAAAAGTACAAACTGCCGAGCATGCACGTGGTGGCAACGGCTGTGGCGAGTGGTCGGGCAAATGGCGAAAATCCCGTGAGAGTGTTGTGAGCCCAAGACTGTGAACCGGAGAACAAACGAGCGACGAGCACGACAACTGTTCCCGCAAGAAGCGCCACGCTGAGCATGGCAAAAAACAGTTCAAATGTCTCGTTATTCATGGCTCGTAACAGTCTAGAGATCGGGCAGAATAGAAGGGTGACAACTTTTAAAGAACGCATTAAAGCCGATATCAGCGAAGCAATGAAGGCGCGGGATGAATTGAAACTCTCGACGCTGCGCATGGTGTTGTCGGCAATTCAAAATGCCGAGGTAGCCGGCGATGAAGCGATTGTGCTGAGTGACGACCAGGCAACAGCCGTGTTGCGTGCGGAAGCAAAAAAGCGGGCTGAAAGTGCGCAGATCTATGCCGACGCAGGTCGTGCAGACGCAGCAACAAAAGAGCGTGCAGAATGCGCAGTGATCGAGGCGTATTTGCCGGCGGCAATGTCGGATGACGATGTTGCCAAGATCGTTACCGAGGAAGTTGCCAATGCTGCAGCTGCTGGTGCCACTGGTGGCAAAGCCATGGGAGCAGTGGTGAAAGCAGTACGCGAACGAGTTGTGTCTGGTGCCGATGGCCAAAAAATCGCAGCACTTGTTAAATCTGCACTCGGTTCTTAAGGAGAGCCTCTAACAAATGGATTTAGCTCAACAGTTCAGTGATGGCCACATCGGCAAGCAGGGCATCATTCTTCTTGCGACTCTTGGCGAGCGCCAAACAATTCGTTACGTACTCGAAGAAGTTGCTGAAAGCATTCGCACACTAGGCGCATCACAGCATCAACTTGAAGTACTGATAGTTGATGACTCGCGAGATGCAGGATTTAATGAGCACGTGGCCGAAGTGTTTGGTGTTCTCGGTATTCGCGGCAGGGTCATCGATGGTCCACATCGCGGACTCGGCGCCGCAATTTTGCACGGCTTTGATGTCGCGCTTCAAGATCAAGAAGTTTCGTATGTCGTCAATTTGGATGCCGATGGACAGCACGATGCGCGACAGATGCCAGACCTCGTGCGATCACATTTTGTAACCAAGAGTTTGATCACGATCGGTTCGCGCTGGACAAATGGCGGGTCGGCCCCTGGCCTGACATGGAAGCGAATGATCCTTTCTCGTGTTTCGGCGATCATGTTGCATCGCGTCGGTGTTCCATCTGCGATCAAAGACCCAACAACAAGTTTCCGCGTTTACAGCAGACAAGCCTTGGAGTTGTCGTGTCGTGAAGTGATTGATTTCAGTGGATACGCATTCTTTGGCGGAATCATCGCAGTTGCTTCGAGCCAAGGTTTAAAGATTTCCGAGGTTCCAATTCACTTCCGTCCACGATGGGCTGGTGAATCAAAAATGCAGTTGTCTCGCATTGCAGAGACCGCTGGTCAGTTGTGGTCGATCTCGTCACGCTCCGAAATGCTTCGCCGTCGCCGCTCGATCGCGCTCAAATTCGGTGGAAGCGGTCATACGGATGCATCCGGAGTGATCAAGGATCATGACGTGATGGTGTGCGCAGAAGCAAAAACTGCGGGGCATCTTGTCTCACATTTGCAAAGTTTTCTCACTGGCGACGTACTTGATGTCGGTGCTGGTTCGGGGTCATTCAGCGGGCACATTGCTCAAGTTGCACGCGAGTTGACGTGCATCGAGCCTGTCGAGTCGTACTTTGCCGAGCTCAAACAAAAAGTTTCTGGTGTCTCCAATTGCCAAGTGTTTCATGGAACTCTCGAAGACTTCTCACAGCAACACAGCACAGCAACGGATGCAAAAAAATTTGATGCCGTCTTTTATGCGCATGTCATCGAGCACATTCACGGCGACGTTGAAGAATTGGTGCGAGCTCGCAAACAGTTGAAGCCCGATGGTCGCGCGATCATCGTGGTGCCGAGTTTGCCGCGTTTGTATGGTTCGGTCGATTCGTTGTCAGGGCATTTTCGTCGCTTTACTCCTCGCGAATTGACTGCGGTCGCCAATGCAGCAGGGTTCGAAGTCGAGTCGATACGCTACTTCAACCCTCTCGCCATTTTGCCGTATTGGCTGTTATACCGAGTTGCTGGCGTTAAGTCAGTTGGTTCGGGCCAACTCGGGTTTTATGACCGAGCCATCGTTCCATTGGCCTACCGAATCATTGGTCTTTTCGATGGAAAAATTCCTGGCATCAACTTGATTGCGATTCTCAAAATCCCGCAATAGTTTTTACAATGATGGATCAATACAACATGCGCGCAGCGCAATTGAGCGATATGGCAAGTATCGCCAGTCTGCTCACGGCGGTTTTTGCCCATGACGGCATTCCTATTGTGCAAACAGTGGAAGAACTCACCGAGGAGTTTGCAGGGCCATGCTGTGTCTTTGCAAACGATGTGATGGTTGTCGAGTGCTCATCAGCCATCGTCGGGGTTGTCTACACCTATTTTCTTCCTTCGGAATCCAAAGAAGAGCGTTGCTACATTTTTGGAGGAGTGTTGCCAGAGTTTCGCCGCCGTGGCATTGGTGAAATGCTGACGAAGTGGGCAGTCGAGCATGGTGAATCGTTGTTGCTTTCAACCGGTCGCGCACTGCCTAAATATTTGCGTGCAAATGTAAGCCAACAAAACGAATCTGCTGCACTGCTATTTGCGAAATTTGGCATGAAGGCAGTCCGATTCGAAGAAGACATGATCCGCGAACTCACCAACCTTCCACCGCTGAACGTGAGTCCAACATATGGCGTTATCAATTGGGATCCTGCACGCAATGAAGAGGCGAGAAGTGTCAAGAATTTTGCGTTTCAAGATCATTGGGGATCAACTCCCAACAGCAGTGAAGTTTGGTTGCAGTTAGTCAATGGATCCACCGCTCGACTGGAGCATTCATTTTTTGCAGTCAACCAGCAGCAAGAAATTGTGGGACTGTTGCTGACACATCGATATGAGTCGGATGACGAACTATTGAAAAAAAGAATTGGCTGGATCGACAAACTTGCAACGTTGGCCGAGTATCGAAATCAATCAATTGCCAAAAATTTGATTGCTCATGCACTGCATTCGTATGCACAAAGTGGTTTCACGCATGCCGCGCTGAATGTTGATACTGAAAATCCCACTGGGGCATATGGGCTCTATGCATCGCTTGAGTTTGAGCGGTACCAAGGCAAAGTTACGTTTGAGCGACGAGTTGACCCAGTGCCCTCGGCATGAATCGAACATGCGACCTGCGGTTCCGGAAACCGACGCTCTATCCACTGAGCTACGAGGGCAATCGCACATATCGTAGTGTTGGCAAATGAGTGAACTTTCGCCGTGTCCAAAATGTGCCTGTGTCTATACATATGAATTAGGTGAAATGCTCGCGTGCCCAGAGTGTGGGCATGAGTGGGCAGCCGTTTCGTCTGACCAAGATTCGCCTGAGGCGACCAGTGATGAACTCTCGGTGATCAAAGACACCGCTGGCAACATTTTGCAAGACGGCGACACCGTAACCGTGGTCAAAGACCTCAAGGTCAAGGGCAGACCAGTGTCAATCAAAGTTGGTACCAAGGTAAGGAATATTCGCTTGGTGCGCGACAACGGTGATCACGACATTGACTGCAAAGTAGACGGATTTGGCGCGATGTACCTCAAATCGAGCGTGGTTCGAAAGGTATAGGGCGAAGTCCTCTCGGGTCGGCAACAATAGAAGGACTATGGCCGATCCGATTATTACCATCGCGCAGCGGCTGAAGCCGAC
>QYPH01000030.1 GCA_007279905.1 Actinomycetota bacterium
GTAGAAGTAGAAGTAGAAGTAGAAGTAGAAGTAGTTGTCGCAACGACTGCAGTAACGGAAAATGACCGCGAAGTTGCCGTTGCCGCTGCATATCCGCCAGCGGCGGTAATAGACGACCCAATCGTGCAGGTACCGACAGCAACGAACGCAACTACGCCACTTGACGAGTTGACCGTGCATATACCCGTCGTCGAACTAGTAAACGACTTTGTGCCCGACGAAGTACCCGCCGACGGCGTCGCCGACATTGTCGGTGGGGTTGCATCTATTGCATACGATCCAGAATCACCGCTGAGAGTAAGCGTCCGAGACGCAGCGGTAACCGTGAAATTCACGGTGCTCGCCGTTGCGGCCGCAAACCCACCGCCAGAAGTAATGGATGCGCCGATCGTGCACGTTCCGACATCGACGAAGGTGACTACGCCACTCGTTGAGTTGACAGTGCACACGCTTGTAGTCGAACTAGTAAACGACTTTGTGCCCGATGAAGTACCCGCCGACGGCGTTGCAGTCATCGTCGGTGGAGTTGCCGTAAACACATAGCTCGAATCATTTCCCGCAACGGTCAATGTTCTTGAAGTGAGTGTCCCAACCGTTATTGAGATCGTGCTCGACACCGCAGAGTTGTAGGTTGAGTCTCCCGCGTCTTCAGCCCGAATCGTGCATGTTCCCGAATTCGACGAGCTCGCAGTGAGTGTGGTCCCGCTAATCGAGCAATACAACGTGCCGGTGACAACCGTATATGTAGTCGCACCAGCCGTGCCCAAAGAAAGTGTCGTGCTTAATGTGGTCGTGGCGGAGAGCGCCAGAGATGTAGACGACGCACTCACGGTTACGGTTCGCGAAGTTTTGCCCGTGGTAAATGAAAGCGTGTCACCGTAATAGGTGCCGAGAGTGTCGGCCGAGCCAATCTCACCAATTGCTCGGTAGTAATACGTGGTGGTCGTTGCCAAACCAGTCAGTGACGCGGTCGCGCTTATCGTGCTGGTCGCAGCCGAGCCGCCGGAGACAGTTGTTCCAAAGGAAGTCGTCGTGCCGTATTCGAATTTTGGAGTTGTTGAAGTTGTTCCGGCAACAATTGTGCCGCTCAGTGTTGCAGTTGTGGTTCCGACTACGGTCGGATTGTTTGTGGTAATTGAAACCGCCCCGGCACTTGCCTCAACATTGGCCACCGTCCAGCCACCGCTCGGACGAACACCTAAATCTTCGTTCGCTGCTTGCGCCTCTAGATCGGCTGCAATAGTTGTGTCGGAATCTCCGGCCGCCTTAGATATTTCATAAAATCTCTGCGCCGTCATTCGTCCGCACTTCGACTTGTTGGCGCCGCCAGTCAACATGAATGCCTTGCCAGCCGTCGTCCAGTTGAATCCGTTACCAACTCCAGAACCATCACTCCAAAAGAGATCGCCATCATTGTCAGAACCAGGAATCACGTCTCCCCATGCGTCACCGTTATGGTTAGAGTCAACCCAAACGCTGCCAGTGTGGTTGTTCTCATGCCCGTTCTTGCCACCGTTTGAAATTGTGATCAAGCGATACGGATTTGTCGTACTTCGGGTGCGGTGACAGATGGTGACGCGAGGTCCGGCGGCATGGGCAACTTTGACCGGCTGACCCCAGACAAGTCCGGCTCCAAGAAGAATCGCGACGACAAATACGATTCGTCCAAGATTGCGAAAACCACTATTTGAGGGTTGACCTGGCACTGATGTTGTTTCATCTGAAGTAAAAAATTGTATACAATCGCCTTTAGATAGGTCCCCCTCACTTTAGCGTAAAATTGCAGCTGGTGTTAAAAATTTTAACCTAGGTGATTCCTGGTACACCTCAGCTCATGCACCGCATCGGTGGGATCAAGAAGTCCGATGGCGCAAGAGAACATCATTGCGAAGTTTACGGTCAAAGTGAGGGCTGGGAGGAGTCCCGCAGCGCGGTCGAAACAAATCGCGTCGGAAGTCTCACTGTGAACACGGTGCCCTTGCCCACAGTCGAATCGAACGTGATCGTGCCATGATGCTCAGTGACGATTGAGTGCACAAGCGATAGCCCAATACCAAAACCAGGGATCGACGCCTGCGTTGCAGTTGATGCTCTAAAAAACCGTGTAAATATGTTCGGGAATTCTTCGGAAGGTATCCCAATTCCGGAGTCTGTAAACGTCACTTCAACACAATGATCGTCCGCATTCTCCGTGCCGACACGGCGCGCAATTACTGTAACTGATCCTCCGCGCGGCGTGTACTTAATGGCATTAGACAAGAGATTGACAAACACCTGCTGTAATCGATTGCTGTCACCGTCAATCAACAACTTGTCTGGCAACGAATCCAACCGAACCGTCAGCTCAACTCCTTTATCATCGGCATCTAAACTCATACTCTTGCAAGCATCACCAAGCAGATTCCCAATATCTACCGTCGATATGTCCAGGGGCAGATTCCCAAAATTTGTCTGGGAGATTTGCATTATGTTGGCAATCAAACCTTGAAGTCGAATCGCATTACGTTGCACGGTCGCAAGCGACGCGGCCAGATCCGGTTCGAGATCATGATCAACGTCGCCAATCATCAAATCCACATAACCGATAATCGAAGTCAGTGGTGAACGTAATTCGTGATTCATGTTCTCAATAAAGTCATTTTTGGCCTTGTCCAGTTCGGCCAGGCGACCAAGTTCGGCATCGCCTTTGACGATCTCCGCCATCTGGTTAAACACCTGCAGGTTGAGGTATGCGTAGGCCGACTCGAACGCAACATCCTGGATAAGTTTGATTTCTGCCGCCGACCAGATACGGACATCCTCCTGCATCGCTATTAACAGCAATCCCAATACCTCCGATCCATGGCTCATCGGAGCAACCACCCAACTGCGAGCTCTCTGCCGAGCTGCTGCCGCGAATCCGGTAATCGGGCCGCGCGAAACGTCAATGAGATGCGAATCATTCATTACAACGACACGCCTATCTCTCCACAAGCGATCTGCGAGCGCTGACATATCAGACCCGTGCTTCTTGAGTAGCGATTCATCGAACTTGGCTTCAGGTCGCACGTTCCACTGCTTTGAAAATGCTGACAAGTGCAACTCGCCGACAGCGAAGCCAATCACGATGTCGGCACCAAGTGCCCGACCCAAACTCTCAACGACTATTTCGGCAATCCTCTCGGGAATGAGCGTGCTCTTGAATTGCAACATAATTGAACGGGTGGTCGCTTCGACCCACTGATCTTCCTCACGCTCTCTACGGTCGTTGTCGATTCGTGTCTGCAATTCGACATTGGCTCGCCGGAGTGCCAAATCGGTTTCCTCAAGTTTCCGACTCTCGATTTCGATTCGATCTGCAATTCTGCGAAAAACGCGAAGGCGTGAGTAAACGAGTGATCCACTGACGAGGATTATAAGCACGACGATGACCAAAAGAATGTTGTGCTCGTGATCAAAGCGGACGAGTCGAATCAGCAGAACTACAAGCGTGGTCAGAAGGAGTCCGAGCACACCGAGAACAATCCCCTGGCTTCGGCGCAATGCGAAGTCTTCGTTGCTCGCTAGAGGCGAAGCAACACCGAGATCTTCAGACTCGATGACACCCATCGCCTCATGGTAACCCGAACTAAAACACTCACCTAAAGCCTCCCAGGGTTGGTGTCAAACTCCCGAGAGCACGCTTTGCGCTTGGAGGACGAGGTTCTTCAAATTGAATGGTTTGTTGATGTAGTCGACTACCCCCAGGGCGAATCCGCTCTCTACATCTTTCTCCTGCCTATTTGCCGTCATGAGAATCACTGGAATATCGGCGATCGCTGGATCCGACCTCATTTCGCGGAGCACATCCATTCCGGATTTAAACGGCATCATGATATCGAGAATCACCAAGTCCGGTCGAACGCTACGAATCGCTTCCAAGGTCTGTAGACCATCCAAGGCTGTATGTACTTCGTAGCCCGACTGTCGAAGTTTCATGCCCAACATATCGCAAATGTCAACATCATCGTCGGCGACGAGGACCACCCCATTGGCGTTTGCGGTCACTGTTGAATCGGTTTGTTCGTTTGAAGGTTGCTGATCACAGCGTTGATGCGTTGCACAAGATCTTTTGGACTAAACGGCTTCTCAATGTAGTCATCCACGCCAATATCGGCGATATCTTCTTCAATGCCAAAGGTGCTTCTGGCAGAAAATATGATGATTCCGACGTGCGATGTTGCTGGGTCGGCTCGAACTCGGCGTGCGACTTCCAGACCGTTCATCTTGGGCATCATAATGTCCAGCAACGCAACCACCGGCCGATGCAAGCCAATGAGCTCAAGCGCAGCTGCGCCGTCGTCAGCACAAAACACTTGAAACCCGTGACGCGTGAGTTGCATTTTAGCTAACTCACAAATGTCAGCGTCGTCGTCAGCGACAACAACCACGGGTCGCACGATCTCAGTCATCTCAGTCATAGTGTCAATGTTAGTCATGTCGTTTCAAGAAGTGCGACCGAAATCGTGCCACTCAATCATCAGATGGGCGGGAGTCATATATTGGAGAGAGAACCTTCGCCGGTCAAGTCAAGCGACATTTCATCGCCGGCAAGCGGGAGTCGAACTTCGACCGTCGTACCTGATAGTTCAGACGATATCAATGACCATGAACCACCGTGTTCTCGCACAATGAAGTCGACAATCATCAAACCGAGACCCATTCCTGGAATGGCTGCGGCAACCGATTTACTTGAACGATAGAAGCGACTGCCAACGAATGGCAACTCGCCTTCCACAATCCCGATACCTGAGTCCTTAACCGATAATACAACTTCACTTTTTCCACCTGTGGAAGTGACGAGGTCGGCCGATATTTCAATGAGACCGCCTGGAAGGCTGAACTTCACTGCGTTCGACACAATATTATGGATCACGCGCAGGACCCCGCTCTCGTCCGCCTTCACCATCAGTGCTACATCTCCGAAATCGGTAACTATGGTCAAGTCATTGGAATGTGCAAGCGCTTGAAACCAATCGACGGATTCTTTGATGACATCGCGAATGTCGAAGATCGTCATCTTGAATCGAACTTCGAGCGAATCAATTCGCAACACGGTCAACATGTTGTCGATGAGGTCATTGAGTCGGAAAGCGTTCCGGTTGATCGCCGTTGCCATGTGATCGCGCTCAATTTTCGATAATTCGTCGTCGTCCCCGAGGAGTTCGGAATAACCCGAGATCGAAGTGAGAGGCGATCTCAACTCGTGGTTGATGGTATTGAGGAAGTTTGTTTTTGCCAAATTGAATTTGGACACCCACTTGTGTGCCGTCTCTTGCTGGAACGCTAATTCGTTGACGGCCCGAGCCACTGCCCGGATCTCTGCCGGCCCCATCTCATCATCTGCACGAGCACTACTTTCACCGCCATATATACGGTTGACAACTCGACTCACACCGATCAAAGGATAGGAAATATCGGAAGCGCTGACGATGAGAAGGACGGCAATCACCAAGAATGCAAGGACAAGAACCGCTGCAGCTGCTGCGATTGTCTGTTGTCGCACACGCTGGGCAGCTACAAGGGCTTTGTCGTTTACATCATCGATATATGTGGAGATGTTGATGCCTGAAATTCGCAAGCTATTTATCAGTTCTGCACCTGCAAGTTGATCGCCGCGAGGCGTGTCGGCCGATGCGACAATCGTGGTGCGATTGACAAATGTAGTCAGCCAGATAGAGACTATTGATGAACTGGTGCTGACCAACTGCAACAACCCTGGGTCGCCGACTTCGACTGCCACACGCTCTAATTCGGCGATTGATCTCTCTAGTTCTGGTCGGGCTACTTCAAGGGCTGCAACATAGGCAGGGTCTCCAGACAGTAGAAAAGATCTAATAGCGAGATCGGTAGCCACTGCACTCACGAGCACATGCTGATCGGCCGTTATCAGTTCGCGATACACAGCTGCAATGCTGCTCGCCTGATGTGTCACTACCGAGACCGCATACCCATCGATTGCTGCCACGATAAACAGGAGCCCGATTACCAACGCCACCGACCTTTTCACCCGCCGACCGATCGTGTCTCGGGCCTTGTCCACACTTTCGTGAACTACTTCGAGCTCGAAAAAAGCTTCTTCAATCGGTTTTCTGGCAGCGGCAGCCTCTAATGCAAGATCATCGGCAACGTCGATAGCAACTGCAACATCAACGTCAACAGCAACGTCATCAGCAATTGTAGACACTTCGGTCGGCTTAATTTCTTGTTGTATTGGATCGATACCCATTGATTCTAAACCATGCACGATTGCCTAATATGCCCAACAGCACACAGAGGAACATGAGCGCCACAATTTGCAACATCAGTGGCAGGGTCTTGATTGGGGGTACTAATGGCACGATCGCTTGCACAACATTGGTATTGAATGATGATGAACTTGTATTGAGATACTTAGAGCCACCACCACGCGTAGCAAATACCGTGCAGACGCCCGCCGAGAATCCGTAAATGAGACCGGAGTCAGTGACCTTGCATACACCCGAGTCACTTGTAGTTTCGTAAAGAATTGGATCCTCGCTAGTTCCGCCAACTGCAACTGCCCTTGATACGGAACCGCTGACAACTTCAACCTTTATCAGCGAGAGATCCAGTGGTGTTTGCGGCTTGCGGATGCCAAATTCTGTGAGGTGACGGGTAAAGATTGAAACTGATCCATCGGCCTCAATGAAGTAACCATCCTGCATATCGTCGGGAAGTACAGGTTCTGCGAGCTGTGGAATGAGCGTCCAATGAATATCGTCTCGGGAATAAGCCAAGACACCATCGGTCGGAGGTTTTGGAAGAAGAATTCGGATCGGTGCATCCAGCGAAGTGACGTCGCCGCCCGATCGCAAAGTTGCCGTCACATCAATCGTAATGTAGCCCTCATCAATTGACGCTTGCTGCGAGCGGTCGCTGATTGACATATCCCAAACAAGGTTCGCAGTATTGGCTTCTGGTGGGACAATGACCTCGATGACCGCCGGAGCACCACTATTAGCTCCGGCGATTTCGGGCACATCCATCGTCATCGCAGTTGCACCGTCAATTGCAGTCGTCACATCTGCGGTTGTAAAGAGCGGCGGAATTGTTGTCGTGGTTGTCGTAGATGGCGCTGGAACCGTAGTCGTGGTAGCACTCGCCGGCTGAGGGATCGTGGTCGTAGTTGTTGTAGTCGGCTCCGCTGCTTGAGGAATGGTCGAAGTCGTAGTAGTAGTAGTTGTTGTTTCCGGCGCAGCATTTGGCGTCTGCGGGACCGTCGTGGTCGTGGTGTCCGGTGTCGGCGGTACGGTCGTAGCAGGAGGCGCAACCGTTGTCGTGGTAGTCGTAGTTGGAGGCACGGCCGGAGTGCCTGTAGCGGCTGCGGAGGTGGTCGGACTGCCGACACCGTTGCTCGTTATTCGAATGACAACCGAATAACTAGATCCGTTAGTGAGCCCGGAGATGGTGAAGCTTCCTGCACCGGTGAGTCCTGTCGAAACCCAAGTACCGCTGCCATCCACTTCATACTCAATGGCACTGATTACGGCTCCGTTGAGCACGACCGAATGCACCGTGCCAGTTAAGGAGTTGTCCGCGGCCACAACACTGACCGAGGCTGACGCGGCACTCGCTTGAGTGGTGAACGAGACGATTGATCCTGTGGAAACACCAATGCCATTAGATGCCGCGATCCGGAAGTAATAGGTGGTTGCAGAGGTCAATCCAGTGACCGCATATGAGACTGCCGAATCCGCACTGCCGGTTACAGGTGACTCGGCGGCGACCACGACAGTTGCACCTGCGAGGTTGGCAGCCGTTCCATATTCAAATCTCACTGTCGTAGAAACGAAATTCGGATTTACGGTTCCGGTCAGATTGGCCGTTGAAGTTCCAACTGAAATCGCAGCAGTGGCGACGACCGTTGGCGGCGAATTGTAAGTAAATGCACTTGTCGAAGTCACCGATCCACCCGACCCAGTGAGAACCACATCCACCACTCCGACAGCCTTCGCTGGACTGATTACCGTCACCGAAGTTTCGCTCACGTTTGTAATAGTCGTGCCCGCTGTACCACCAAAAGTCACCGATGTCGTGTTCGTCAAATTGGTGCCTGCAATCGTCACGGTTGTACCACCAGCGGTCGAGCCACTCGAAGGTGACACCGATGTAATCGTCGGTACTCCAACATAAGTGAAGGCACCTGAACTGGTTGCCGAGCCGCCAGGTGTAGTCAACACCACACTGGCTGCACCAGCTGATCCCGAAGGAGTAACAATAGTTACCGATGTGGCGCTGACGTTGGTCAGTGTCGTTCCGGCTGTACCGCCAATAGTCACGCCGGTTGTTCCTTCGAGATTTGTACCGGTGATGGTTACGGTAGTACCACCGGCAATTGGACCACTCGATGGCGACACCGATGTGATTGTCGGTGCAGCAACATAGGTATATCCACCGGTGCTCGTTGCCGAACCACCAGGGGTCGTCAACACCACGTTGACCGCACCAGCGGCTCCTGCTGGAGTTGTCACAATCACCGAGTTTGAAGTCACAGTACCCAAAGTCCCAGCCGTACCACCAAAGGTGACTCCGGTTGTACCCGTCAAATTCGTTCCCGCAATCGTCACCGTCGTCGAACCCGCAGTCGGTCCACTTGACGGCGACACTGTTGAAATTGTCGGCGCTGCGACGTAGGTGAAGCCATTCGTACTCGTTGCCGAGCCACCAGGTGTGGTCAACACAACATTGACTGCTCCAGCAGCATGACCTGGTGTCACAACTGTCACTGATGTTGAATCCACCACATTTACAGAGCTTCCCGCCGTGCCATCAAAGGTGACGCCAGTCGTTCCAGACAAGTTGGTGCCGGTGATTGTCAC
>QYPH01000052.1 GCA_007279905.1 Actinomycetota bacterium
CCACAGAATCAGTGAATCGTGACGTGTTGACCACCGCAGACCCCCTGCTAAACTCATCTCTTCAGTTGAAGTAAGGCAATTACCGGTTTTGCGGACGTGGCTCAGTGGTAGAGCATCACCTTGCCAAGGTGAGGGTCGCGAGTTCGAATCTCGTCGTCCGCTCGAATGATTTCTCAAGTAGTAGCTACGGCGCGAACTGCATTTGAGTCTGGCAAGACGCGTCCGCTCGCTTGGCGCAAAGCCCAACTTCTGGGCATGATCAAGTTGCTCAAAGACAACGCTGAAGATTTTTCTTTGGCTCTCAAACAGGATCTCGGGCGTGGCCCGGAAGAAGCCTGGCTGTATGACATCGGTTTTTCGATTACTGAAATCGAGTTGATGATCAAGAATCTGAAAAAGTGGACAGCGCCTCGCAAAGTGAAAACACCGATGGTCTCCCTTCCTGGCAACTCGCATCGTGTGCCTCAACCATTGGGCGTGGTGTTGGTGATTGCTCCGTGGAACTATCCAATTCAACTCCTACTGATCCCTGTAGCTGGTGCAATTGCTGCAGGCAATGCCGTGGTCATGAAACCATCTGAAGTGTCATCGGCTACTTCTCAATTGCTTGGCAAACTTGTACCGCAATATTTCGACAACGATGCAATCGCAATTGTTGAAGGCGCAGTGCCAGAGACAACGCAGTTGCTCGCCCAAAAGTTTGATCATATTTTTTACACGGGCAACGGCGCAGTTGGTCGCGTCGTCATGCGCGCTGCTGCAGAGAACCTCACTCCTGTCACGCTCGAGTTGGGTGGCAAGAGCCCAACGATTGTCGATAAATCTGCCAACCTCGCTATTGCTGGTAGGCGCATCGCGTGGGCCAAGTATGTAAACGCTGGTCAGACATGCGTTGCTCCCGACTACGTGCTTGCTCATACATCTATCGCCGACAAATTGGTCGACGAAATTCGCAAGTCAATCAATGATTTCTATGGAGCCGATCCACAGCGCAGTAGCGACTTCGCCCGCATTTCTTCACCGCGCCATTTTGCTCGCCTCAGCAACATGTTGTCGTCTGGCAAAGTTGCAATTGGTGGTCAAACTGAAGAACAACAGCGTTACATCGCACCAACGGTGCTTGTTGATGTCAAGGCGAGTGATGTCGTGATGCAAGAAGAAATTTTTGGCCCGATTTTGCCAATACTTACTGTTGGCTCGATAGATGAGGCCATCAATTTTGTCAATGCCCGACCACATCCACTCGCGTTATACGTGTTTGCTGACGATCAAAAAGTCAATGAGATGGTTGTGAGTAGAACAACATCGGGTGGTGTCACGATCAACGGCACGATATTCCACATGACGGGCCCATATCTTCCGTTTGGTGGAGTGGGCGAGAGTGGCATGGGTGCGTATCACGGTCGTGCAGGTGTCGATACTTTTCAACATCTCAAACCAGTTCTCAAGCGCTCGACACGCGTAGACGCGCCACTTGCGTATCCTCCGTACACCAAGCGCAAGTTTGCAATTCTCAAAAAATTTATCTAACCAAGAGATAGAGAGAAAGAAAGTGAGTTCCACATGAAAATCGGCGTCCAACTCTGGCCACAGGCCACATCAATGAGCGAAATGCGCAAGGCATGGAAATCAGCCGATGCTATGGGCGTTGACAGCATCTGGACTTGGGACCATTTTTACCCATTGTCTGGAGACACTGAGGCCACACACTTCGAGTGTTATTCACTTCTCGCAGCCATGGCTGCCGACACATGTCATGCACAAATTGGCGCACTTGTTTCGTGCTTCACCTATCGCAACCCACAATTGCTAGCCGATATGGCGCGCACCATTGATCACATCAGTAATGGACGTTTTGTGTTGGGCATCGGCTCAGGTTGGTTTGAGCGTGACTACACCGAGTACGGCTACCAATTTGGAACCGCAATCGAGCGCCTCAAGTTGCTCGAGGCTGGCTTGCCGGTCATCAAAGCACGCTTGGCAAAGCTCAACCCGCAGCCTGTCAATGGATCTATCCCGATCATGATTGGTGGCGGCGGAGAGAAATTTACTTTGCGCCTTGTTGCAGAGCATGCCAATCAGTACAACTACTTTGGTCCGCCAGAGAGCTATGGCAACAAGATCAAGATTTTGGACGAATGGTGCGCGAAAATTGGTCGTAATCCTCGTGAGATCGAGCGTACGGTTGCCATCTATCCCAAAGAAGTAACTCAAGAGATTTTTGCTCAGTATCAAGAAGTTGGTGCCGAACACATCATCCTGACGTGCTCTGACCCATTTGATTTCACTGATCTCGAAAAATTGCTCAGCTGGAGTAAGTAGCTACTTCGAATAGTGGCCGATGGCCTCAACAATTACATCAAAGGCCGCTTCGGCTTGTACGTCCCAAACCACTTCGCAATTTGGGTGTAGGCGCTCGATTAAGCCGCGTTGATCAATCATTGTCATTCCGCGCGTGTGCTCGCCATTCAATTCGATCACCACGTGTTGAGGCTTGGTGGTGAAGAGTTGCGGGTGCGTGAGGGCGAGTACTGCACACGGGTCGTGGACTGCACCGCCCTGCATGTTGTCGTGACGCTTCACGTAAACGTCAGAGAAAAAGACAAACAAGTCGGCGAGCACTGATGCGAGATGACCTGGTAGCGCGCGCACCTTGTCGATTCGTTGAGGGGTTGCTTGCAATTTGTGCGTCACATCGAGCCCGCTCATGATGAGTTTGCCGCCGTACTCAAACACCATTGCGGCTGCTTCTGGGTCGGCCCAGATATTGAACTCGGCCGCCGCACTGCGATTGCCAAACGAGCCACCACCCATGAGAGAAATACCAGCAATGCGGCGCGCAATGTCTGGTGCACTCCGAAGTGCGAGGGCAATATTGGTGAGCGGGCCAGTTGGCACTAACCACACGCCTTCGGTTGCGCGACATGTGTCGATAATGAAACCAACTGCGTCTTGTGAATCTGCAGGGCGTGATGGCTCTGGCAAGTTGGCACCATCTAGTCCACTCTTACCGTGAACATATGAAGCATCTCGGGGCGGAGCAACGAGTGGCCGGTGCGCACCCTGATGCAGAGGAGCGCTCGACCCGATCATGTCGAGCACGATGCGCGCGTTGCGAGTGGTTGCAGCAATTGGTGCGTTGCCGGCAACTGTTGTTACACCCAGCACATTGGCATGCCGAGCAGCTACTACAAGCGCCATGGCATCGTCGTGACCCGGATCGCAGTCGATGATCAGAGGGATTGGACTACTTGAAGTGGTCATTCGAACGATTCTAGTTGTTCGCCTGTGACCTTCAGTTTTGATGCAGTGATGTGCCACAGTAGAGAGGTGAGTACAGCCCCCCAAGAATTTGCATTCGATGTCGTGGTGGTGGGCAGCGCCAATCTTGATCTGGTTGCAACGCTTGATCATCTTCCTCGGCCTGGCGAAACCATTGTCGCCCTCGGATATGCCGAGCATGCCGGTGGCAAAGGAGTCAATCAGGCGGTTGCGTGTGCTCGCATGGGTGCACGCACGGCATTTGTTGGTTGCGTTGGCAACGACGATGCGGGAGTGTTTTTGCGCGGTGTGCTTGAAAACGAGGGGATAGACACGACGATGTTGCGCGTTGTCGACATGCCAACAGGTCGAGCGTTTATCAATGTGGATGCGCACGGTGAAAACGAAATTGTGGTGATCTCGGGAGCAAATACTCAAGTAGGCGTTGCGCATAATTCTCTAGTACTTCCCACGGCGCATGTGTTGTTGATGCAACTCGAAATTCCGTTGACAACGGTTCTTGGTGCACTCAACGCAGCCCGCACAAACGGCTCAACAACTGTGCTCAACCCTGCACCATATAAAACTCTGACGCCAGAAATTCTGTCGCTTGTGGACGTGATCGTGCCAAACGAGACAGAGTCTGATGCCTGTGGTGGCACACAAGCATTGCTCGGCGCAGGCGTCGCAACAGTAGTCACGACGCTTGGCGAAAAGGGCGCAGTGATCAACACGCCAACATCTGAAACAAGCATTGCGCCGCACAAAGTTGTTGCGGTCGACACCGTTGGAGCTGGCGATGCATTTATTGGTGCATTGAGCGCCGAACTCGCGCGGGGCCAAAGCATCAACGACGCGGCATCCGTTGGTGCGGTTGCGGGTGCGCTCGCCACAACTATGCACGGTGCAGTTCCATCGCTACCAACTCGTGATGTCATACGCAAAGCCATGGCAAAGTAGTCTGCAACGTATGAGTGATATCTCGAAGCCGCAGCTAATGCACTTTTATGATGAAGAGAGTGCCGAACTAGCAATTGCAATTGTTCAGTACGCGATGGAACGCATCAAGATGGATCCGCCGCCCCTCGACCAGCCATATACATTGAGCGAATTGCAGCGCATAGTTGGTCAAACCATCACGCCACAAGGTCGCAATGGGCTTGAGGTACTGCGCGAATTTGTCGATGAACTTGCTCCCTCTTGTATCAGCGTTGACCACCCGTTGTTTTTGGCTTTTGTGCCTGGAGCTCCAACCGAAAGCTCCGTCCTCTTTGACTTGGTCGTTGCGGCATCGAACATCTGCGCAGATTTCTGGCTCGAAGCGTCTGGCGCGATCTACGCGGAAAATCAAGCAATGAAGTGGATCTCAGATTTGGCCGGCATGCCGCCAGAATCTGGGGGAGTATTCGTTTCTGGGGGGACGGCTGGCAACTTGTCGGCATTGGTGGCCGCGCGATCGCGTTGGCGACTTCGCGCCAACGGTGCGCTCAATTCCACTCGACCGCTGATCATTGCATCGGGCGGATCTCACTCATCAATTCAACAATCAGCAATTGTGATGGACGCTGACATCATCAAGGTGCCGGCCGATCATCGGGGTCGTACCGATGGTGTCGCTCTCGGAAGGTTTCTCGGCATTCTTAGTGAGAGCGAATTGAGCAGAGTGTGTGCGATCGTTGCAACGGCGGGCACTACAAACGTCGGCGTTGTCGATGATCTGGCGGGCATCGCGAAGCATGCACGTGACCTCAACACATGGTTTCATGTTGACGGCGCATACGGTGCTGCAGCATTATGCGCACCAAGCGTGCGCCACTTGTTTAATGGCATCGAGCACGCCGACAGCATGATTGTCGATCCGCATAAGTGGTTGTATGGGCCATACGACTCGTGCGCGCTGATCTATAGAGATCCCAAAATGGCACGCCTTGCCCATACTCAACACGCGGAATACCTAGATATTTCTCAGCAGGATGACGACTCCCTGACCGATCAATCATTGAATCCTTCGGACCTCGCGCACCATCTCTCGCGCCGCGCACGTGGACTACCGTTCTGGTTCAGCCTCGCCATGCACGGCACTGACGCCTATTCCGAAGCAGTTGAAGCAACTCTCGCGGTCACCCAACTAGGTGCGCAACTCATTCGTGACTCAAAGCATCTCGACTTGGTGCTCGAACCTGAGTTGTCAGTTCTCGTGTTTCGACGAATTGGTTGGAGCCCTGCTCAATACCAAATGTGGAGCGACAGAGTGTTGGGCGAGGGTCTTGCCTTCATCGTGCCAACGACATGGGATGGCGAGACGGTGCTTCGGATGTGCATCATTAACCCACGAACAACAGTTGCTGGACTTGCGCAAATTATTGCATCACTCTTATAGGTTTATAAAGTAAACGATCGCATGGGGGCACAATGTTGAAGTCGGTTCGATCGGTAGTACAACTACGCAGGTTTGAGTTTTCAAAAACCACGCGCCGTCTACATGCATGTGGCGATCTCGACGATCTCAGGGCCATTGCCAAGAAGCGTCTGCCTGGTGGCGTCTTCGACTATTTCGACGGCGCAGCCGAAGATGAAGTCACAAAAACTGAAAACTCGAGAGCGTTTGCCAATGTCGAGCTACGACCACGAATATTGCAAGACGTCTCGAATATCGATACATCAACGACCATTATGGGGCAACTCGTACCGTTTCCGGTCGCTCTTTCTCCAACAGGTTTCACCCGCATTGCTCATCCACAAGGTGAGTTGGCCGTGGCGCGAGTTGCAGGAGCGATGGGTCTGCCATTCACACTTTCAACACTCGGAACGCGAAGTATTGAAGAGGTTGCCGCTGTAGCAACTGGGCCACTCTGGTATCAACTCTATGTTTGGAAAGATCGCGGCTTGTCGCGCGAGCTCGTGCAGCGTGCCAAGGCTGCGGGATACAAGAGCATCATGCTCACGGTTGACACACCGGTGTTTGGCAGGCGCGAGCGTGACGTGCGTCGTGGTTTTACATTGCCACCAAAGATTGGTCTTGAGACTTTTATCGATGGCATGAGGCACCCGAAGTGGACTTGGGATTTCGTGCGCAACGAACCGATCACATTTTCGGCAGTAGCGGGGCGCTCGGATGTTGATGGTTCACGTGCGATCACACTTGCTGATTATGTAAATTCACAATTCGATCCGACACTGTCGTGGAAAGATCTTGAGTGGATTCGCGAAGAGTCTGGGCTGCCAATCATGTTGAAAGGCATCCAATGTGTGGAAGATGCATTGGTCGCGGCCGACATGGGCGTCGATGCGATTGCTCTGTCAAATCATGGCGGTCGTCAATACGACGGCGCACCTGCACCAATTGCACTGTTACCCGAAGTCATGCAGGCAGTTGGAAATCGTATTGAAGTATTGGTTGACGGTGGGGTTCGACGGGGAAGTGATGTCGTGAAAGCTTGTGCGCTTGGCGCACGTGGCGTGATGTTTGGACGGCCGTATCTATATGGCCTCGGTGCAGCGGGTGAGCCTGGTGTGAAGTGGGCGCTCGATCACATCACGCAGGGCGTGACAAGGACAATGGCATTAATCGGAGAAACTTCGATAACTCATATGTCTGACGGCGTTGTGAAGCGCGTGCGCCGGTAGAACCTATTTTTGTACTGGTTCTTTCTTGACAACAGTCTTTTTGCGGGTGCCGTAACGCTTGTTGAAGCGCTCAACGCGACCTGCGGAGTCGATGATCTTCATCTGACCAGTAAAGAATGGGTGGCTAGCGTTCGAGATGTCCAACTGCACGCATGGGTATGTCTCGCCATCTTCCCAAACCGTGTTCTTGGACGGATCTGGATTCATGGTCGTGCGGGTCAAAAATCGATACTCTGCCGAGGCATCTTCAAAGACAACAAAGCGGTACTCGGGATGTGTTTCCTTTTTCATAAGTCTCATAGTGTAGCGGGGCATATTCCCCGTCTATACTTGTCCAATGCCAAATCGCTGTGATGTCCTCGGAAAGCGTCCGGGTACGGGCCATACCGTCTCCCACTCAAATATCAAGACCAATCGCTGGTGGAAGGTCAACGCCCACAAGAAGCGTTTCTGGCTTCCGTCCGAGAAGCGCTGGATCACACTCAACGTGAGCTCCAAGGGTCTTCGCACAATCGACAAGTTGGGTATCGAGCGCATCGTCGCCGACATCCGCGCAACCGGTCAGAAAGTCTGAGCATTTAGGTCATGGCAGCAAAATCTAAGGACAAGCGTCCAATCATCAAGCTTCGTTCAACAGCCGACACTGGCTACGTGTACGTGACCCGCAAGAACAAGGTCAACTCACGCGAGCGTCTCGAGCTCAAGAAGTACGACCCAGTCGTACGCAAGCACGTCATCTTCAAAGAAGAGCGTTAAACCCCGCGCGCTATTTCAGCGCGTTTTGCAAATCTGCAATGATGTCGCTCGTTGCTTCGAGCCCTATAGAGAGTCGCAGCATCGAATCGGTGATCCCACTCGCTATCTGCGCATCAATGTCTACGCCAATGTGTGTACTGGACGCTGGGTGACAGATCAAAGTCTCTGGGCCACCAAACGAAACTGCAGGCCGCACGATCTGTAATGCATCAAGAACTTTGCGCGCAGCATCTTTGCCGCCAGCAATCTCAAATGAAAGTACCGAACCAAACTTGCGCATCTGCTTTACAGCGAGCGCATGCTGTGGATGAAGAGCCAAGCCGGGGTAGTGAACCGCTGTAACTTGCTTGTGCGAAGCAAGCCATGTCGCAATAGCCATCGCGCTTTCGCATTGGTGCGCAATACGCACGCCAAGTGTGCGAATACCGCGCAGGCCGTTGAGCGCATCATGGGGCGATGCCGTTGCTCCGTGCATCACTGAGTAGCCCCATATTGAATCGATCAATTCTTTTTCGCCAGCAACAACACCGAGCATTGCGTCGTTATGACCCGCGATTCCTTTGGTCGCAGAGTGCAACACGAGCGATACGCCATATGAGAGTGGTTGTTGGCCTAATGGGGTAGCAAGCGTTGAATCAACGAGAGTAAATGGTCCTTTGATTGCACCAAGTTCGGTCAAGTCAACGAGGCCCATCTGCGGGTTCGATGGCGACTCCGCAATAACCAGCATGGTCTTGCCTGGTCTCACGGCTGCAGCCAAGGCACCTGGCTTGGATCCATCTACATACGTCACGTCAATGCCAAGTCGTGCGCATGGACCATTAAGAAATGCGATCGTGCCGCCATACAACTGGTTGTGGGCAACTATGTGATCTCCACTTGAACACAGAGCCAAAATCACGCTGCTCACTGCGCCCATGCCTGAAGCAAATGCGAGTGCATCTTCTGCGCCTTCAAGTGCAGCCACAGCTTCTTCAAAAGAACGAACTGTTGGGTTCGAGTAACGGGCGTAGTTGCCGCTCTTGTGTGTCGCGAGAGCGTGCTTCGTAGAGTCGTCGAGCCCAGCCGATTGCCACGTGGTCGATGACCAAAGTGTGGGGGCAAGCGCGCCAGATGCATCACGACCCGACGTAATTGCGGTCGTCTCTGGTTGCACTTTTGGTTGCTCGTTAGGCATCACAACAGCGTAACGAAGTACAACTCTGCAGAAGGTTCGCTTTATATATCCCTGTAGCCTGCATGCGTAGCTTGTCTACGGCGACGTGGCCGAATGGTTAGGCATGGGCCTGCAAAGCCCCGTAACCGGGTTCGATTCCCGGCGTCGCCTCAATGGGCTAAGGAAACTGAAGTTTGAGTGCTAGATGAGTGTGCATGCCTGCAATTCCGTCCACCGTCATATTTTTTGAGTACTGAAAGTTCATGACGGCTCTCACGGTTTGCGGTCCGTA
>QYPH01000092.1 GCA_007279905.1 Actinomycetota bacterium
AGCAGCAAGAAGTGCACCACCTCCAGCAATCAAAAAACCATCTGATGCAGGCAATGAGAAAAACAGTTGGGCCACTTCAATCTGAAACGCTGAGGGCCCAGACATTTACGCAGCGGCTTCAATAATCGACTGCCAATGATCCCGTACATTGCGCGGAAGCACTAATTCATCCCATGCATCAACGAGAAGTGCGCCGTCAATATACGTCAGCATGTCTTGAGGCATTCCCTCACGAATTATCGTTTCATAGAGACGCGCACGTTGACGTCGATCGCGAACCTCATACTCTCGGCCAGGTTGGGACCAGTTCAACGAAAGTGGCAAAGTAACTGACTCAAAAACCTTGTTTACATCGAGTCTCCACAACCGATCTGGAACAAAAATTGATCGTCCTCGAGGTGATTTGATTTTTGAAAATTTGATGCGGTGTTGCAACGTGAGTTCGTAGCCAGCTACTTCCATCAATCTTTCAACCGTCTCAAGATTGGGTGATTTGCGTCCGTGTTCGTAGGCCGACAGCGTCGTGCGTGAAGTACCAGCCTGCTCTGCCATTGCCTGCTGAGTGAGCCCCGAAGCCAACCTTGCTTGTTCAATCAGTTGTACTGCCATTCAGACAGTGTATCCGATTGGATACCCCCAATTAGAGGGCGCGAAGAAACGCCGTTGTTGCGGCGCCAAGAATGACCACAACGATCAGCGGGAGTTTGCGCCACGCAGCGATAATCGCAACTCCTAAACCAATGGCTCGTTCGTCAATCGCATACGACTGACCACTAGTAAATGAAGAGTTGAACACGAGCGCGGCCAATAGTGCAGCCGGAATCAACATGAGACAGCGCGACAACACATCAGGAAGTTTGCGTGAACCAACAACCACAAAACCAAGCATCTTGAATGCGTATGCGCCAATCGAAAGCCAGATCACGAGTGCCCACGACATGTTCATTGCACTGTCTCGTTATCTGATGCAGTAGCTGATCTAGTGACAGATGAATCAGTAGGTCGCAGGCCTACAAAAATCGCGAGTCCCGCAGCCAAAATCGGCAAACCAATTGGCACGAATGGCGCAAGCACCACACTGATCAGTGCGCCACCAGCTGCAGCGAAACGACCGTTGACTGTCTTGAGGTGCGGAAACAACATCGCTACGTAAGCAGCGGTGAAACCAACATCGAGTCCAAACGTATGTGGGTCAATCGCGCTCCCCAACACTGCGCCGAGCAACGTGCCCAAGTTCCACAATGAAAAAAGCGCAATCGCTGTTGTCCAAAACGCAATTTTCTGCAAACGCGGATTCGTCTGTGCTGTCATCATCGCTGTTGTCTCGTCGATGACGAAGTGTGCGGCGAGCAAACGCTTGCCAAGTGACTCGTTGAAATATGGCGAGAGCGCAAGGCCGTACACACCGTTGCGACCCGCGAGCAACAACGCGCCACCGAGAGCACCGCCCACCGAGCCACCAGTGCCAATGACAGTCATCGCCGACATTTGTGATGCGCCAGTAAACGTAAAGAAACTCAATGCACATGCTTGCCACACATTTGCGCCTGCGCCAACTGCAAGCACACCAAATGCCAAAGCAAAAACACCTACTGCCCCACTTAATGCCAACGCCGATGTAACGACAGGACGAACTTCTGGTTCAAGACGAAACTTCATTGACTGTTAGGCCTTAATGCCTTTCAGCATGTCATCGGCTGCAGTCCATGGATCGAGTTGGTTTTCAAGAACTTTGGTTTGCAGTGCATCCCACTCGCTACCCGAGCAGATTTCGCGTGCTCGGTGCTCGAGCCGGCGCTCTACTATCTCGCGCAATTCTTCGCGCAGGCGAAATGACCTACGGCGCTCCAACAAGCCAGTAGCCACGCTGTGCTCGCGATGTTTGACAACCACATTCCACAACTCTTCTACCCCATCACCCGAAGTTGCAGTGGTTTGCAAAATCGGTGGTCGCCATGCGTCATGCGCAAGGTCTGAAAGATCGAGCATCTGCTCAAGGTCTCGTCGCGTCTCGTCTGCGCCTTTGCGGTCGGCTTTGTTGATCACAAAAATGTCGGCGATCTCCATGAGACCCGCCTTGTTGGCTTGCACTGCGTCACCCCAACCCGGGTTGACAACAACAATTGTGGTGTCGGCTTTGCCTGCGATCTCTACTTCTACTTGGCCAACGCCAACTGTCTCAACCAAAATCCACGGGCAACCAACTGCATCCAATAAACGAATTGCTTCGGTAGTTGCAAGCGACAATCCACCAAGATGTCCGCGTGTTGCCATGCTGCGAATAAATACTCCAGTGTCGGTTGCGTGGTCTTGCATGCGCACTCTGTCACCAAGAATTGCGCCACCAGTAAATGGTGAAGAAGGGTCGATTGCAAGCACAGCAACATTGAGATCTTGTGCGCGCAAGTGCCCGATCACTGCACTCGTGAGTGTGCTCTTGCCAGCACCCGGCGCACCAGTAATACCTACGGTGTATGCATTGCCACTTTTTGGATACGTGAGCCTGCCAATTGTGCGCGCGTCATCACCACCACGCTCGATCAGTGAGAGCAAACGTGCAAGCGAACCGCGATCTCCTTGCAAAGCGCTTGCAAATAGTGCAGTTGGATCGGTGACGCGAGTGGCCAACAGTTATACCGCCACGACCTCGGTGACGCCGTCAACACGGTCACGCATAATTCGCTCGATGCCGGCTTTCAGAGTTTGGTCAGATGCCGGGCAAGTGCCACAAGCGCCAACCAGAGTTACTTTCACGATTCCCGTTACTTCATCAACATCTTGTAGCACGATGTCGCCGCCGTCGGCCTGGAGAGCGGGCCGAATGACCTCGATGGTTTCCTCTACCTGCGTTCGCATTGTCACTGAAGTTCTCCCAATCGTTTGCTCGCCTCTACGATACGGGGGTGCTTGCTCATCAGGGTGGTTGGGACGAAATCTTGCTGGTTGCAGGGCCGATTGCCGTCATTGTGTTGGTGCTGTGGCAGGCAACACGGCGCGCCGATCGCCAAGCAGCAGAGCGTGAAAGCCTTGCGGATTCAGCGTCTACGAACGGCGAGTAACAAGGGCGCCAAGAGCAGCCAATTTGCCAACCAGGTCGTCGTAGCCACGATCAATGTGATGAATGTCGTTGATCACTGTCTCGCCACTCGCAACCAAACCAGCCACCACTAACGCAGCACCAGCGCGAATGTCTGGCGCGTTTACCGATGCGCCAACAAGTTGTTGGACGCCACGAATTACTGCGTGGTGCCCGTCGATATATATATCGGCGCCGAGTTTTTGAAGCTCATCGACATAGCGAAACCGACCAGGATACAAATTTTCGGTTGCTATCCCCGTGCCACTGGCAACACTGAGCATGCCAACAAGCAGTGGCTTGTAGTCGGTAGCAATGCCGGGGTATGGCAGCGTTGCGAAATCGATTGATCGCAGCCGATCAGATGCAACAACACGCAACCCGTCTGCTTGGGGCGTGATGCTGACGCCCATCTCTGCATATCTGTTGAGCAACATCTCCATGTGCTCAGCGCGTGCTCCGCGCACAAGCACGTCGCCACCAGCAACCGCGACCGCGGCAATGTATGTGGCAGCTTGCACTCGGTCGTTAATTACTTCGTGAGTTACTGCGTGCAGCGTCGATGGAGACACGCCAGTGATCGTCAACTGAGCGGTACCAACACCGGCGATATTTGCGCCCATTTTATTGAGCATGTCGCACAGGTCGCCAATCTCTGGTTCGCGCGCAGCATTGTCAATCACTGTCACACCATCGGCAAGCACGGCAGCCATCAAGATATTTTCTGTTGCACCAACACTCGGAAACTTCAGTGTTATTTGCGCGCCATGCAAATGTGTTGCCGTAGCTTTCACACCATCACGATTGAGTTCAAACTCTGCGCCCATAGCTTCGAGGCCCGCAACATGAAGATCGATCGGGCGTGAACCAAAATCGTCACCGCCCGGCATTGCAATGTCTACGTGCCCATATTTGCCGAGCAACGGACCAAGCAGGTTGATTGAAGCACGAATTCTGTCGACTAATTCAAATGGCGCAATCGGCGTGATGTTGCCAGTATTAATGAGCAACAATTCGTGCGCATCGAGTCGTTGTGTCGACATGCCAAGCGCAGTCAATAATTCGCACATTGTGGCAACGTCGGCTATGTCTGGCACATTGGTGAGGCGATACTCGCCCTCGGCTAGCAACGTTGCAGCCATGAGTTTGAGCACCGAATTTTTTGCACCGGGCACCAGCACCTCGCCACTCAGCAGAGAAGAGCGGCGGACAACGATTTGCATGGCATATTCAGTATGCTCGCGCGGTGGCCTTACGCGACTTACAAATCCATAAAATACCGCTACTGCGGGGTTTCATGGCGTCAGAGCCACTCACTTTGCGCCAACGAAATGTGCTTTGGTTGTTGTGGCTCGCGTGCTTGCCCGCATCATTTGTCAATACCGTTTTTACTCAAACCGCTACTTACGCAGCAGCCGAATTTGACGTGAGCGAACGCGGTCAGGGGTTTGCTGCAGCCATTGTGCGCTGGGGTGTTGTAATCGCATTGCCATTTGCGTTTTCTGCCGACCGCTTTGGTCGACGCAAGATGATTGTTGCTATGAGTTGGCTCGCACCGATAGTCGCTTCGCTAGGCGCACTCTCCCCGTCGTTTGGATTTCTCGTTGCAACACAAACAATCGGTCGGCCGCTGGGCATCGCGCTCAGCATTTTTATTGTGGTGTTTGCCACCGAAGAGATGGGTACCAACACACGCGCGTGGGCACTCAGCGTGCTTGCCGTTGGCAATGGTGTTGGAGCGGGCTCAGCAGTTGGTGCACTGCCACTCGCTGGCATCTCTGACAGCTCGTGGAGATATGTATATGTAGTTGGTTTGGTGTGGCTTGTCGTTGCGGTCGTGCTCACGCGTTCATTGCCCGAAACCGAACGTTTTCTTGCGTTGCAAGACCAAGAAGATCACGAAACGCCTACACACCATTCGAGTGCGGTTGGTGCACGCATTCATCGCGATCGGCTGTGGTTGCAAATAGCGGTTGCGGTATTGACCAACATTTTCATTGCTACAGCATCGGTGTTTCAGATTCGTTATCTCAAAGATGTGCGCGACTATTCGGCAACTCTTGTTGCAATCTTTACGACCATCACGGCTATTCCCGCTTCTATTGGGTTGATGATCGGCGGCCGAATAGCCGACCTTCGAGGCCGAAAAAATCTTGCAATTGTCACTATTCCGCTCGGCGCGATATTGATTGCTCTGTCATACAGCCGTGGCAGTTACTCGATGTGGATCTCATCGATATTTGGCGGCATCTGTTTGGGTCTTGCCTATCCGGCCATGGCCGTGTTTCGTAGCGAATTATTTCCTACGGCAAAACGTAATCTTGCATCTGCAATCATCACCACTGCATCGCTGATTGGCGGCAGTATCGGGTTGATAGGCGCAGGACTCCTGCTTGATCACGACATCAGTTATGGCACTGTGATGATGGGTCTTGCAATGGGCCCGGTGCTGGTAGCCGTGCTCGTATTTGTCAAATACCCCGAGACCGCTCATCGCAGACTCGAAGAACTCAATCCAGAAGACAACGTGTTACAAATTTTGTAGCCACTGGGCAACAAAGTTTGCGACTTGCACATCGGCACCACGCAATTCGTGTCGACCTTTTTCAATCATCTGCACCGTCGGCTGTTTTGGCAAGAGTTTCCATGCCAATTCCAATTCCTCCGGCGTTCCAAACTCGTCGCGAGTGCCACTGATAAACAGCAGCGGGCTCTGCAGGTTGCCAAAATGTGCAGTGCGCAACTGCTCAGGTTTCTTTGGCGGATGCAACGGATACCCAATGCATGCGATGCCTAATACATCGAGAGGATCGACCTCATCGCTTGCCGCCATCGTGCACATGCGCCCGCCCATCGACCGACCACCGATCACGAGTTGATTGGTGCTGCACCGCAGTTGATTGGCAAATTCGCGCACAGCCGATTTCACGCATTCAATTAACACGGGAGCTTTGTCTGGAAACTTTTTTCCCGCCAGTCGGTAAGGAAAATCGACTCGCAACGTTGGCAGAGGTGCAACCGCTTGCTCAATCGCAATTAATGCAGAGTGTTGTGCATCACTCCCCGCACCAGGAAAAAGTACAAAACCACGCGCGTTCATTAACTGAGCAATACTCTGCGTGCTTCGCTTAAATCAATGATCGATCTGCCAGCAGACCCTTCGTCGCCACCGTGATCGGGATGTACATCGCGCAGGCAGTCGCGAAAACGAGCCTGTACTTCTCGCTTAGATGGCTTGATCGTGCCTGCAGGAAAACCCAAAATCTCGAGCGCCCATGCCCTCGGATCGGTGAGTGCTGAAATTGTTGATGATTCGTTGCCTGTCAAATAGGTAATGAACAACTGACCGAGCGGCCCACGCCATGTCATGGCTCTGAGCAATATGGGCGCGATCTTTTTGCGCACTGGCTCGTCGAGTCGTTCCAATACATAGATGGCACCAAGCACATGCTGCAACGGCGCACCGGTTTCAGAAAACTCAAAATGCACGTCGCCATCATCACTGACCATGCGATGCACACTGCGCCCAAGCCCGTGACGATCGGCTTGATAACGATGACGCAATCGTGGTTGCACAATGCGCTCGCCTCGCTCCACTTGACCAATCAATCGATGCACGTCAGGAATCATGTCCTCATGAACATCTCCGACATATTGGGCAATAATTGCGCCGAGCAACACACCTCCAAGACCAGGTGCTGGGTCGATAGGCAGAATGATGTGCCCCAATGAAAGACGGCGGGTTGGTGTGATCGGCCGTGAATGCCAAAACTCAACTTCGGCAAGTACTTCGGCTTGTACTTTGCTCAACTACTTACCGTCGGTGAACTCAACACCCCTGCTGTCTATCGAGTCGAGGCACGAATCGACAACGGTCTCGACGCCAACCGGAACCAAGAGCACTGTGCCGTCCCAGCGATACCCAATGTCTAGATTGTCGAGCATGTCGCACAGTTGCTTGCGCTCGCCCTCTGTCCATTCGTCAAGTTCATATTCTGTGATGTTGTCATCTGCGGTCTCTTCGTCATCATCCGCATCCATCTGCTCTTCAAGTTCATCCAAGATGTCTTCAACAATTTCTTCTTGATCTTGTGGCACTACTAATTCATCGCCGTCCCACGCGTGCGGCACCTCGGCTTGAGCAAGTGCAACAACCACATCGGCTCGCTCGTCTACCGACCAATCGGCCAAGTCGTAGCGAGTACTGAGGGCTTGCGCGTCCTTTGGGTTCCATTCGCTCACAGCACAAACGCTACTTGTTTTGAGCCCAGATACGACTTGCGACTATATTTAAGGTTCATGCCAGCCAAGGAACGTCCAGACCGCAACCTTGCGATGGAGTTGGTGCGAGTCACCGAGTCGGCAGCACTCGCCGCTTCGAGTTGGGTCGGTCGTGGCGATAAAAAAGGTGCCGATGGCGCAGCAGTAGATGCGATGCGCAATGTGCTCGACACCGTCAGCATGGATGGCATCGTTGTTATTGGTGAAGGCGAAAAAGACGAAGCGCCCATGCTCTACAACGGAGAGCGTGTTGGCAATGGATCCAAACCACTCGCCGACGTTGCAGTCGATCCGATCGACGGCACAACGCTTACCGCAATGGGTCGTGGCAATGCACTTTCAGTAATTGCGGTTGCCGAACGCGGCGCGATGTTCAATCCCGGGCCATGTGTGTACATGGAAAAGATTGCGGTTGGCCCTGAAGCCGCAACTGCAATCGACCTCAATGTTTCGCCAACAAAGAATCTCAAAGAAGTTGCAAAAGCGATGAAAAAACCGCTGAGCGAACTCACCGTGATGATCTTGGAGCGCGACCGCCACAATGATTTGATCGCCGAAGTGCGCTCGACAGGTGCTCGCATTCGCCTCATCACCGACGGCGATATTTTTGCAGCGATTGCTGCAGCATCAAGCGAAGTTGGTGTAGACGTGCTGATGGGCATTGGCGGCACTCCAGAAGGTGTTGTTGCGGCCGCAGCGCTCAAGGCAATGGGCGGCCAAATACTTGGTCGTTTACATCCGCGCAATGATGAAGAAAGAAAAGCAGCGATCGCGCTTGGCTACGACCTCGACAAAGTTCTCACCATCAACGACTTGGTGAGTGGCGATGATGCATTTTTTGCAGCAACCGGTCTTACCGATGGCGAATTACTTCGTGGCGTTCGATACGACGCTTATGGCGCACGCAGCCACAGCCTCGTGATGCGCAGCCGTTCAGGCACGATTCGTTATATCGAGACGCACCACAGGCACGATCGCCTGAGCGCGTACTCATCCGATACAACCAAGTAGCTCTCAACAGCACTTTTGAGTGCTGGACACGCAGAGCTTTGATCGCTGGTGGATCTCATCAGACCGCTACCAGGAAAACGTAAGCATCAAGCCAAGGGGACCAAACAGGGATGTCAGAATCCCCTTGGCTTGATGAAACCAGAGTTACCAGGCTCTAGCTATACGTTTTTGATTTTGCTGCAATCAATCTGAAGCATGCCGTTGATGGCAAGTCCAGTAACTGTCTTGCGTGAGGCAGTCACGTTGATCGCCGTGTTGACGATCAAATATGGTGTCTCTGCAAGGCACGCTGTCTGAATTGCCTTGCTTGCCTTCTTCTTCGCTGCTGGCGAAAGTGCCTGCAAGTAAGAATCGACTGCTGCGTCCATGACACGACTGTCGAGCATGGCGCCGCTCCAGTCGCCTGTTGAGCGGAATTCGCGCATGAGGTATGTGTCTGGAACACCACGGCCGGACCATTCGGTGATACCCAAGTTGGAAGCCAACCATGAGTGGTTATCGAACTGGTTGACTTTGCCTGGCTTGGATGGGTACGGATCGTATGTGTAGTACACAGCCGAACCACCATCTGAACCATCGATGACCAAGTTGACCTTGATACCAATCTTGGCAAGCGATGACTTGATCAACTTTGCGTACTTGTTGATGTCGTCACGAGCCCAAGTTGACAAGTCAACTTTGAAGCCCTTTGGAACACCAGCTTCTGCCATCAAGGCCTTTGCCTTAGCAAGATCTTGCTTGCGCTGTGGAACTGATTTGTCTGCCGATGGGTATGCATCCATGACGCTGTCGTTGGCAATGACGCCACCGAGGCCTTTGAGCACACCTGCGATGTAGCCAACACGGTCGATTGACAGTGCTGCTGCTTCACGAACTCGCTTGTCCTGGAAAGGACCGAAGTTGGTGCGCATGTGTGAGTGCAAACCGCCTGCACCCATCTTGGTTGTTGCAATGTTGAACTTTGACTTGTCGAGTGCAAGTGCATCAGATGCTTCAATTGCTGCGATGTAGTCAAGTTTTCCGGTCTTCAACAATGGCAAAGCTGCTGCTGCTGAAAGGAACTGAATGAATTCAACTTTGTCAAAGCCAGGCTTGAAGCTCTTGTCCCAGTAGTACGGATTCTTCTCGTACACCGTGCTCTCGGTGTTGACATGGCTGACCATCTTCCATGGGCCAGCTGCAACCATTGTCTTTTCCCAGCCTGCTCCACCGAATGCACCTTTTTTGATGATGCACATTCCGTATGAAGCCGAGGAAACGAAGTATGGAAAGTTGGCAACGGGTTGCAACAAGTTGAATTGCACCGTGTTTGCGTCAACTTTTACAACACCAGACGGCTCCAAAATGTTGTCGTAGTTGCCCTTCGAGCGCGAGATGCCCTTTGTGATGGTCTTGTCAAAAATTGACGTGTATGTGTAGACAACATCGTCTGCAGTGAGCGCAGTGACGTCATTGAACTTCACACCTGAACGAATCTTGAACACCCACTGCTTTGCATCAGCTGATGAAGTCCAGCTTTCGGCGGCGCGAGCCTCGAGGCTGCCGTCTGGTTTCTGCCAGCACAACCATTCGCCAACCATGGCCAAAATGAACAGCGAGCCGCCCGAAGTTTCCCATGGTGCTGCAACGTGTTCTTGCTTGCCGGTTGCAACGCGGAGTGTTGTGCTCGTTGCTGCGCTTACTCCTGAGTCATTCAGCATTTGCGCAAGCGGAATTGAAACACCCGCTGCTGCTGCTCCCTGAATGAAACGACGTCGCGACAATCCGTTCGTCGAGACTTCCTCTGTGATTTGATCTGTGATCGACATTGTTCCCCTTTATAAAATTGGATATTGGTAGGTGTGATAAAAATCAATATCGAAATATTGTTCAACCACGTCACGAATGGTACGACAGACGGGCAGTTAATGCCTTATTTTTTGGTCGTCTCGGGCTATTTTGGGTCGGACTAAAATCGAAGCGAGGCATTACTAAAAGTATTAGCCCACTACTGCAATCGCCTCATCCCCAAGAGCCTTGTGTCCTTCTTTAGTGATCCATTCGAGCACCGATGCAACCGAGTCATTGAGTGCGAGACCTTTACGGTACATGACTTGAAATGGATTCTGTGTGCGAATGGTTTCACCAATGCGCACGAGCTTTCCTTCTTCCAATAGGTCGGCAACCAAGTGGGTCCAGCCAAGTGCAACACCCTCACCGTCAACTGCTGCCTGCAATACCAGCGAGTAATCATTTGATTGATACACCATGTTCAGGTCTGCTGACCCGATCTTGTGATTGTCAAACCACATTTGCCAACTAAATCGCGCCGAAAACCGCTGCTCAAGATTGACGAGGTCTGCACTTGCCATCGACTCGATGCCGCTCTCAATAATTGGTTGTGCAACTGCTGGCGCAGCAACAGCACCGATTTCTTCGTAGCAAAAACGTGTTGCAACCAAATCGGGTCGATCCACGTTTCCAAGTGGTATCCACAGATCGGCGTCATCATTGCCAATCGATGTATCGGTGTCACGAGTAATCACACGCAAGTGCACGTTGGGGTGTTCGCGCTTGTATGCAACAAGTCGCGGCATCAACCAATACGTAGCGAGCGATGTCGATACCGACAGCGTGACTGTGGGGTCGCCCTGGTTTGGCCGTGCCAACTCGACTGCTCTATCTATATCTACAAACAATTGCGAGATTCGTTCAAACAGGTTTGCCCCGGCAGCCGTGGGCACAATCCCCGAAGGTGTCCTTATAAAGAGACGCACTCCGAGGGCGTTTTCGAGGCGCGCAACCGAGTGGGTGACGGCCGATTGCCCAACACCAAGCGCATGAGCAGCAGCACTAAAACTGCCGCTTCGTGTGGCAGCAACAAACGCTCGCAGCCAAGTATCAGAAACTTCGGCCTTGATATTATTTTTGTTCATACCAAGCGAAATTATATCCACCTCAATAAGTCTTTGGTAGAGACAGATCGTGGTCGCTATCAATTATTGTCAATACCACTATGAACCAACAGACGTCTCCCAATAACTCCCTTCCATCAATAGGTTTTCTTGGTTGCGGCAACATGGGCGGGCCAATGTGTATCCGTCTGGTGCAGGCCGGTTACAAAGTCACGGCTTTTGACATTAACAATGAAGCACTACAACGCGTTGTTGATCAGGGTGCCGTAGCAGCAACATCACCAGCCGATTGCGCAAAGAACGCTGACATCTTCCTCACTTCGTTGCCACGACCAGACCATGTCGAAGCAGTCATGTTGGGCGACAACGGAGCACTCGAGCATTTGCAGTCTGGTTCAATCTGGGTCGATCTCACAACCAATCGCAAAGACTTGGTTGAAACAATTGCTGCTGCAGCACCATCGGGTGTACAAGTTGTCGACTGCCCTGTCACCGGCGCGGTTGACGGTGCACGCAATGGCAAGCTCACGCTCTTCATTGGTGGCGACAAAGAACCTGTTGCGCGAGTAACACCGATCTTGAGCAACCTCGGACTCGTGATTCATTGTGGTCCACGCGGCACGGGCAATGTTGTCAAGCTCGTCACCAATCAGTTGTGGTTTATCGCAGCCGCAGCAATTGGTGAAGGCTTTGCAATCGGCATCGGCAACGGCGTCGAGCTCGGCACACTGTGGCACGCCATTAAAGAAAGTGTTGGCGACAGTTTCGTTGTGCGCCACGATGCCCCATCAATTTTTGCAGGTCACTACGACCCATCGTTTTCACTCGACCTGTGCATGAAAGATCTCAATCTCATTGGCGAACTCGGATCAAACATCACTGCATCGCTGCCCATGACCGACGCAGCACGCGGAGCATTTGCAGTAGCCCGCGAGCGCTACGGCGCAAACGCAGCCGAACTTCATGTTGCCAAGCGAATCGAAGACGACGCCAACATTTCAATGCGCTTAGCTGGCGACTGGACTCCACCATGGGAGCAGTGAGCCGCATTCACGGATCTGCCCAACAGCGTCCAACAACTTCACGTGAAACATTTAGCGCAGAGGTATTCACCCCGCACATTGCCGAATTGGCAATCGATGTACCAAAACGCATCAGCGAGATCAACGAAGTCAAGTTGCGCGCTGGTCGACTCGCAAAACTTCGCACCCAACTCGCAGCGCATGGCTATGGCGCAGCACTGCTCAGTGACCCAATGAATATCAGGTATGCAACGGGTTCGCGCAACATGATGGTGTGGACAATGCACTCACCAGGTCGCTACGTGTTTGTGCCGGTCGACGGACCAGTTGTCATGTTCGAGTACGGCACGTCAAAACATCTTTCAGAGGGCCTCGACACTATTGACGAACTACGAGTCGGCGTCTCCAATTTCTACTTCATGACTGGTCCCCGAGCAGCCGAAAAAATCGCATTGTGGGCGCACGACATCATTGACCTCATGCGTCAACATGGTGGATCCGACCAGCGTTTGGCCGTCGATCGCTGCGAACCATGGGCTGCAAAGCACTTTATCGATGCAGGCATCTCGCTCTTTGATGCGCAAGAACCCATCGAAAAAGCCCGCATGATTAAATTGCCCGAAGAAATCCAATGCTTGCAGCTCGCAATCGATGTTTGTGATGTGAGCGTCAACCGCATGCGTGAATCAATCAGGCCTGGCATTACCGAAAACCAACTGTGGGGTGTGCTCCACGACAACAACATCGCCCACGATGGCGAGTGGGTCGAATGCCGCCTTCTCGCATCTGGACAGCGCACCAACCCATGGTTTCAAGAGTCGGGTAACAAAGTCATCGAAGCCGGGGAGATTGTCGCCTTTGACACCGACATGGTTGGCCCAATGGGATACCTCGCCGACATTTCTCGCACCTATGTCTGCCCTGGCAAAGCCCCCACGGCCAACCAACGCATGTTGTACGACATCGCCCAAGAACAGTTACTCACCAACATCGATCTCATCAAACCCGGCCTTTCATTCAGAGACTTTTCACAACAGTGTTGGCCAGTACCAGAAAAATATCTCCCAAATCGATACATGTTGATGGTGCACGGTGCCGGGATGGTCGACGAAAGCCCGACCGTTGCCTATGCCATCGACTTTGATGACTGGGGTTATGACGGGGTCTTCGAGGAAGACATGTGTGTCTGCGTCGAAAGCTACATCGGTGAGGTGGGCGACAAAGAAGGCGTAAAGATCGAAGAGCAGGTTTTGATCACAAAAACCGGTGCGGTCCGCATGTCTAATGTGCCGCTCGTTGACGCTCTCGAAATCTAAGCAACATCAGTTTGCAAGTTGCTCATCGCGTATTCGCTGAAATAATTGCCATGCGTTCTTGCCAAAGTGGCCTCCGATTGCGAAGTGAGTCTCACTACCTCAACATCTTGTGGTTCCGCATTTTGGCTATCCAATTCTGCCAAACGATCTAATGACGGCCAAAAATCTTCATCACAAAAACGGTCAATACCGATCAGCTTTCCTGTTGA
>QYPH01000082.1 GCA_007279905.1 Actinomycetota bacterium
AAACAAGCATGTTGGATCTTTTGCAATCGTGTTCTCAAACCACAGTGAGTCCATGCCCAATCCCATTGCAACTCCACGCATCAGCGCCATTCCCAACTCGCGCATTTGGGCAAACCACTCCAACACCGTCGGCCCTAAGTCGGGAACAAAATCGGGAAACAAATTGGGCCCATGCAGCGGCACACCACTCAGCAGAGATTCTTCACCGACATACAAACCCTCTTTACGATCGGGCACACCCGATGTCAATTCTCCGCCAACAGGAAACCATCCCCGCCATGCCGACCCCGCCAACGGCATCGCCACCAAAGCCTTCTGACTCTCTGGCAAAAAGAAAAACTCCCGCGCCATCTCATCCATGCGACTAAACAACTCGGCCGAGACCCCGTGCCCCGTCACCCGAAAGAAGCCACTTTCCCTGCACGCCCGATCGATCTCGTTCGCACACCCGGCAATGTCTCCGCCCCGGCCCATCAGGGCACTCACATCAATTAACGGCAGCGACTGCATGTGTTGATATTACGGCGCTCGACATGATGGTGATGGTCCCGTAAGCTCCGGAACAATGGCGAACCTTCCGACAAGTCCGGCAGAAGAAATTCTGTGGAGGGAGGCTGTCTGGGCAGAGATGCAATCGCATCCACTTTGGCCTGATTTGCCTCCTGATTTCTTGCGCGAGTTAAAGGTGTATGGCGGAGCTGCCGGAATTTATTCAGAGATGTCACGAACGCGTGCAATTTCGCCAAATGGCATCGCGATTTCTGTGTTACACACAGGTCGTCATTATGCCGATGATGTGGATGATGATGGGATCATCTATCACTATCCAACAACTAATCGACATGCGAGTAGTGACCAGAGCGAAATTGACTCAGTAAAAAACGCAGGGAAGCTGGGGATTCCAATTTTCGTCATTATTCAGAAAGGAAAATCTCGACAAGTTCGTCGTGCATGGGTAGGCGACAGCGATGATGTGTCTCGATTGTTTCTTCTCGAATTTTCGGCAGTTCCGCAATCGCAGTTTGTCGTAGAACCAGACCGCAGTGAGCTATTTGTTCCTCGCATTGCACGACCGACTACAACGACTCAAGTTATGCGTCGTGAACGTAGTTCTCGATTCAAGTTTGAAGTGTTGAAGATGTACGGAAGCAAGTGTGTGCTGTCTGGACTTGCCGTGGTTGAAATGCTTGACGGTGCTCATGTCATTCCTGTTGACAAAGGCGGAAGTGATGATCCTAGAAACGGACTACTGCTTTCCGCTTCGCTTCATCGAGCGTTGGATGCAAATTTATGGGCCGTACACCCAAAGACGTTGAACATCGAAACTCGCGCCAAAGGCCCTTCGTTAGACAAAATGAAGATTCCGATTTCGAGTTTGCACGGTGTATTGGTGCTTCCACACGATGAAGCGATTGAGTTTCGATATGAACTTTTTCTAAAGGCGAGTTAGACAGTCGCCTTGAACTTGCCCATTAAGTAAGGCCCACTCGCAACGGGTGCATAGAGCGGCGGAGCGTCGGTGAGGCAGGCGATGACAGCATCCCAATTGGGCTGGTGGAAGTAGGCAATGGATTGTCGGCGGGACGCGGGGTCGTGTTGGGCCGGGTTGGCAACGCGATGGAGTGTGGAGCGCCAACGGTTGTTTGTCCAACGGGCCATGAGATCACCGATGTTGATGATGAAGGCACCGGGGATGGGAGCGACTTCTTGCCAGGTGTTGTCGGGACGTTGGATTTGGAGTCCGCGTGAATTGTCTTGGGGCCACAAGATGGTGAGGGTGCCGTAGTCGCTGTGGGCGCCAGCACGAAGTTGGTTGGGTTGAGGTGCGTGATCTTGCGGAGGGTAATTGAGTGCGCGAAGTGCGCTGATGGGTGATGTGATGTATTGGTCGAAGAAGTTTGGCTCGAGTTGTAGTGCTGTGGCGAAGAGTCGCATGATGCGAGCGGCGAGATCTTGCATGGCGTTGTAATAGTTGTTCCATGACTCGGTGAACGCAGGTGGGTGTGTGGGCCACGGTGTTGGGGCGTAACAAAAGGCGAGTGCATCGGGGTCGGTGATGTGAGTAGGGATGAGTGGTGGACCACCGTTGAATGTTTCTTTGAGATCGGGTGGGGTCACGTTGCCGAGTGATGCACTGAGAGTTTCGGCTTCGTTGCTCATGTATCCGTATGGATAGCCAGGGTGAGGAACTTTGGATTGTTGTTTTTGATCTAGGGCGAGATCGAAGAATTGGTGGACGGCTTGCCACATATTGTGTGTGATGTCGTGAGAGATGCCGTGATTGGTGATGGCGAGAAAACCGGTGTGTTGACACGCTTCGTCGACGAGTTGGGCAATGTGTTGTTGGGTTTGTATGTCGCCTTGCTCGAATGCTGCGAGGTCGATGAGTGGCGCGGCCTCAAGTGTCACGTGACTAACGGTAGTTGGCGGACTTTAAGTCGATCGAAAACCTTTTTGTCACCTGAGGCGTGTCAGAAAGTAGGTAATCAGGAACACATATATCCAACCAAGGATGGTCATGGCAGCTGTAAACAAGAGTTTGTCTATGAAGTCTTGGATTGACGATTTTGTTTCGTAACCAGCCATCACTATGTCGTGCTTGAGGGACGATTTCGTGGAAGCGATTGATGATTCGAGTTGTCTTATCTCTGATTTGAGTTGTCTCACTTCTGTGTCGATATCACGTTGAAGCGTGTTGAGGTCACTACCTGTTACTTGCTGTGAGAAGGAAAAGTAGGTCATGAGCAGATCATTACTCACACCGCGCTCTGACTGTCAAGCACCTACTTTCGTTTGATCAAAAAAGATTTGATCAGGTTCAATGTTGTCTAGATGACGAACTTGGCGATGGTGATCATGGCGCCGATGATGGTTAATGCGAATCCAGCTTGCCAGCGAATATCTGCCTTAAACAATTGAGAGACTCGTCGGTCAAGGTTGGCGAAGTCGGTTGCCATATCGCTGCGCAGTAATGCTGACTCTGTCTTTGCTTCGCCCCGCACGGATTTGATTTCTGACTCGACTTTGGCGAAGCCAGTTGCCATTTCGCTGCGCAGTAATGCTGTATCTGTCTTTGCTTCGCTGCGTACAGATTTGAACTCTGACTCGACTTTGGCGAAGCCGGTTGCCATTTCGCTGCGTATCACAATGAAATTGGCATCGATGGCGATGCCCATGTTGCGAAGGTCTTGAACGGTCGCGGGGGAGTCTTTGGTCTTTTCGGGCTGGTCTGCCATCAGGTTTCCGATCTGGTTGATGTCGAGTAGTGCTGCTTGCTGGCTCATGGGATCCTCAATTTCTCTGGGCCTTGATGGGGCTTTGTGAGGCTCATGTGTACGCGAGTGCGCAAAGTATGACATCAGTGTTGCTGTAGTTGTCAAGTATCGTGAAAGGGTCATGGCGCGCGAAAAGGTATATACCCGAGCAGGGGACGATGGAACCACGGGTCTTTTTTATGGTGGTCGCGTGGGCAAAGATTCTGCGTTGCCGCGGGCGTATGGCGCGGTTGATGAAGCACAGTCGATCTTGGGTTTGGTGCGCGCCGAGGCTGGCAAAGGCACCGAACTGGATGACATGGTGGTGCATATATGTAGAGACCTCTGGGTGTTGATGGCCGAGTTGGCAACGTTGCCCGAAAACCGGCACAAGTTGGTTGACGGCAAGACGCGAGTAACAGCCGAGATGGTGACCAACCTTGAGACGATGATTGACTCACTTGATGAGCGCTTTACGCCGCCAACTGACTTTGTTGTGCCAGGTCAAAACAAAGTGTCTGCGCTACTCGATGTTGGTCGCACTGTTGCGCGCCGAGCCGAGCGTCATTCGTTGGCTGCTGCTCCACCACCATCGCAATCGACTCCGTATCTCAACAGATTGAGCGACTTGTTGTGGACACTTGCCCGCTGGCAAGAGGGCGAGTCGTTGGCAGTGAAAGACGTCATTTAAAAAATTTCTACAGTCACAAACATAATTCATAAAACAAATTAAACGAGGAGAAGAAATGTCAATCAACTTTGAAGTAGCGAGCAAGACTCCAACAGATGTGAGCGCAATCGGTATCGCTGTGTCGACAGATGGTGCGATGCCTAAAGAGGTTTCGTTGTCACGCAAGGCACTTGAGGCCGTTGGTTTTTCGGGCAAGGTTGGGCAGACATCGGTGATCGCTGCCGATCGTGGTGCGGTGACTGTGGTTGTTGGCATTGGCGAGTCGTCGAAGGTGACTGCCGATTCGTTGCGCAAGTCGGCTGCGGCTTTTGGTCGCGCGACTTCGTCGTTTGGTTCAGTTGCAACCACGCTTGCTGGCGTGGCAAAAGTAGATCGCAAGTTGGCAGCACAAGTAGTGGTCGAGGGCATTTCGCTCGCCGTGCATCGCTATACCGATTTGAAAACAGTTGATAAGAAGGCGCCAAAGTTGTCGTCGGTGACTCTTGTTGGCACAACGGCCAATTCGGCACAACTGAAGGCTGGTGCAAAGCGCGGCCAAGTGATCGCCAATGCCACCAACATGGCACGCGATTTTGCGAGCATGCCACCTGCACACCTGACTGCGACAATGTTTGCAAACCATGCAGTGCGTATTGCTGGCGAGACCGGTTTGAAAGTAGAAGTGTTCAATAAAGACCAACTGCTTGCAATGGGTTGTGGCGGCATGATCGGTGTCAACCGCGGCAGTGTTGAGCCACCACGCATGGTGCGCTTGACCTACAAGCCTGCAGGTGGCGCAAAGAAAAACTCGAAGCCGCACCTGATCTTGGTGGGCAAAGGCGTGATGTATGACTCGGGTGGTATTTCACTCAAGCCATCCGATCCTTCGCACGCGATGATGAAGGGCGACATGAGCGGTGCTGCTGCAGTGTTGTCGTCGATGTCAACGCTCAAGGCGCTCGGATGCACAAACCAAGTGACTGGTTATTTGATGTGCACCGACAACTTGCCTTCGGGTAGTGCAATGGCGATGGGCGATGTGTTGCACATGCACAATGGCAAGACAGTCGAGATTTTTAACACCGATGCAGAGGGCCGTTTAGTTTTGGCCGATGGTTTGTCGCTTGCCGCAAATCAAAAACCAGACGCGATTGTGGACATTGCAACACTCACGGGCGCATGTGCTCGTGCATTGGGCGAAGGCATGGCCGGCGTGTTGGGCAACAATCAAAAGTGGATCGATCAGTTGACTGCATCGGCTGCACGCACTGACGAAAAACTGTGGCAGTTGCCGCTCGAGCGCGAGTATCGCGTTGGGCTCGACTCGGTAGTGGCCGACATGAAAAACGTGGGTGGCGAAGCCGGTGCGATTACTGCTGCATTGTTCTTAGATGAGTTTGTTGGCAGCGTGCCGTGGGCTCACCTCGACATTGCAGGACCAATGTGGTCAAACTCTGACAGCGGTTGGTTGCAAAAGGGAATGACTGGATACGGAACGCGACTCTTGATTGACGCTGCGCTCAACTTCAAGCGTCCATCGCGCTAATCCCAGTAACCGTCGTTGCTCACGCTTCACCAAGCGTGAGGTATCTCACTTGGCGAGTTCGTCAAGTATTTCGCGATCACGCTCTGCGAGCTGTTTGACGCGATTTATAAACTTGGTGTCTTTGCGGACACGATCAATTTCGCTATTGCCGGAGTGGTCGGTGGCGGGTGACGGTGTTTTTTGCTGGGGCATGATTTCATGATATTCCGACAGCAAGATGACTCTGCGGTCAATTTCGAGCGTCCAACCGCTAAAACAAAGGGAAATATTCCCTTCGCAAACTTGAAATTGCCGCACACAGTTAGGTATCAAAATGATACCTTGGAGGTATGGCAATGACATTACGGCTCACAGACGACGAACAGCAGGCGCTCAAAGAGCGGGCGGATGCTGAGGGCGTTTCGATGCAAGATGCTGCTCGACGAGCAGTGCGCGAATATGTGGAGCGTGGAGCACACGTATCTCGAGTTATGGAAGCAGCCAAGCAAGTGATTGCAACGCATGGTGATGCGCTTGATCGCTTGGGTCGGTGAGCGGGCAAGTCGAGTATCTCGAACTTGAAGATGTTGTTGCCTTGGCGGCGATACTTTTTGGAGACCCACCTCCAATTCGAGATATTGGTTTATTAGGTTCTGCTGTTGCACGACCACGAACGAGTGCGTTTGGGCAAGATGCGTACCCAGACATCTTGACTAAGGCTGCGGCACTATTGCAATCGATTGTCAACAATCATGCATTGATCGACGGTAACAAGCGACTCGGATGGTTGAGTACGGCCGTATTTTTAGAAGTCAATGGTGTGAAGGCACTTCGAATTTCGAATGACGATGTGTATGACTTTGTCATTTGGGTTGCTGCAACGTCGCCTGCAATTGAGGAGATTGTTGCCAGGCTTCGGCTGTTGTTTGACTAGCCCTTTTGGGTGCCGACTTTGATGTCGCGGAATGGCGACTTGGAGTCGATACCAACATCTTTTGGCAACCCGAGCACACGCTCGCCAACGATATTGCGCATCACTTCGTCGGAGCCACCAGCAATGCGCATGCCTGGTGCGCCGAGCAATAACTGGCTCCATGCATACGTGCCCCACTCGCCGGTGTCGACAACAAGCTTTGCGCCAAGGATGTGTGCAACGAGATCGTTGAGTCGCTTTTGGTTGTTGACGAGGGCCATCTTGCCGATTGACATCTCTGGCCCTGGCAATTGACCAGCGCGCATTTTGTCAGTGGCGCGTTGGCTCGTAAAGCCAGCAACACGAGAATTGATGTAGAGGTCGGCGAGCATGTCGCGCACGATTGGATCGTTGTCTAACTCGTAATGACGGATCATGGCAACGAGGCGAGTATGAATGTTGTTTTCGCCAGAGTCGGCTGCACCGATGGATGCGCGCTCGTTCATGAGCGTGGTGAGCGCGACATTCCAACCATTGTTCACATCACCTAAACGATGATCGTCGGGTACGCGCACTTCGTTGAAGAACACTTCGTTGAAACTTGCTCCACCTGTCATCTGGCGCAGTGGGCGAATCTCGACTCCAGGTGCGTGCATGTCGACAATAAAACCAGTGAGGCCTTTGTGTTTTGGCAACGATGCGTCGGTGCGGCAAATGATTTCTCCGATGTCGGAAAACTGCGCACCTGATGTCCACACTTTTTGGCCAGTGATGCGCCACTCGTCGCCGTCGCGCTCGGCCTTTGCTTGTAGCGAAGCCAAGTCGCTGCCTGCGCCAGGCTCGGAAAATAATTGGCAACCAACGATGTCGGCGCGCCACATTGCTTTGAGGTACTTGGCTTTTGCGGCATCGGATGCATGGGCCAAAATTGTTGGCGCGACCATGCCGAGACCAATCTGAAATGCGCCGAGTGGGGCGGTGCGATACTCGCGCTCAACTGCGTTGTATGCGCGCTCATGCGCAGGAGTTAAGCCTGCGCCACCAAACTCTTTTGGCCCAGTGATCCATGCAAAGCCTGCATCAAAACGCTTGGACTGCCAGTCTTTTGCTTTGGCCAGCATCTCGGCTTCGGCGTCGCGGCTGCGCTCTTCAAACATTGACACGTTGTCGGTGCCTTCACCCCACGTGAACTTGGTCTTGACTTGTTTGCGTTCGGCGTTGGCCTCAAGAAACGTGCGAGCAGATGCAGCAAAATCTTCGACAGAAAGAGATGTGGATGTCATATCCCCAAAGATAGTTGAGGCAATATGGTTTGGGCGAAGGCGAGTCAACTAGTCTCTAGCCCATGGGTCAACCTGTTTCCGTCGTCCAAAAACCATCAGCAACACCTGGTCGGGTTCGTTTTGAGATCAACCGTTCGCTGACCGGTCAGGGCCACGAGCGATACGCAAACATCTCGGCTGCAAATGGCGTCAAGCCTGCAGATGTGCTTGCACAGCGCTTGTTTGCAACGGGCAAAGTGAGTGCAGTGCATGTGTATTCCAACGTGATCACTGTTGATGTGGCTGATGGTGCGAGCAACGATGGTTTGGCCAAAGTTGTCCAGGATCTGTATCAATACTGGAAGCCTGGCATGGCTCCGAAGTCGACTGAAGAGCTGCTGGCAATGGTGCCAAAGAGCGCTGAGTCAGCGGCCCAATCAACGACAGACGCAAGCGGGGCACCACTTTCAGCAGCGGCCAGCAAAATTCCGGCCGCGCTGTTGGCTCGTAGTCAAGCAGCACTGGCAAAGGCACAAGGTAAAAAGGTTTAACTTGCGAGGGGCGTCAGCGACTCATTGAATTGTGCACTAACTTGATGGCTACACCGTGAGCATCAAAAATCTAACTCTTCATGAAGTTGCAGAGATACTTGACGTGCACTACATGACCGCATATCGGTATGTTCGCGAAGGGCGTCTGCATGCCATCAAAGAGGGACGCGGCTGGGTGGTCAAGTTGAGTGATCTGAATGCCTTTCGAAAAGGTTTTGGTTCTGCGGTCGTGCCCAAAACCGGAAATCGAAAAGTTGCTCCATGGAGCGATCGAATGTTGCTACTGCTGATCAGCGGCGATGAGCGCGGCGTAGTGACTCTGATGGAATCAGTATTGCGATCTGGAAATGACTTGTATTTTCTGTATCTCGATGTGTTGGTGCCAGCAATGAGAGCAATCGGGAAGAAATGGGAGAGTGGTGAGATTGACGTGTTTGTTGAACACCGCGCCAGTGGCATTGCATCTCGCTCAGCTGCACGAGTTGGATCACGATTTTCGAAACGCGGTGTGCGCAAAGGAACGGTGTTGATTGGTTCGCCAGAGGGAGAGTGGCATGTGCTGGGGAGTCAGTTGCTGAGCGACTTGATCCATCTTGAGGGGTGGAAAATTGACGACCTCGGGCCCAACGTGCCAGTGGAATCTTTTGTGGCTGCGGCCACGCAGATCCCTGATGTAGTTGCTGTATGTATTGCGTCGACGATGAAAGAAACTCTGCCCGCAATGAGAGAAACGATTGCCAAAATCAAGAAGACATTAAACAACTCGATTCCGTGCTTTGCCGGAGGTGCTGCAGTGCTCGACTCGGAGCACGCCGAAAGTTTGGGAGCCGATTACTGGGCCAGTGATCTGCGAATGCTGCTACCGATGCTGAAACAGCACGCCATTCGCACCTAAATACGCTCAATAGGCGCCCGATAGTGGCCAAATAGTAGCCAAATAACTACGAACATATGTTCGCTACAGTGAGGGCATGTCTAGTTCGCTGCCCGTAACCCAAGCTTTGCAGTCAATACTCCCTGAGGGTGTGTTGGTGCGCGGACGCACCGTGTTGTGTAGTGGCGATGCCGCAATGTCGACTGCATTGTTGTTGGTGTGTGCTGCCACCCAGGCCGGTTCGTGGCTTGCCATCGTGGGTGTGAGCGATCTTGGATTGATGTCGGCATGTGAACAAGGTGTTGCATTGCAACGCACGGTGTTGGTGACACCAACCGATAATAAAAAAGATTGGACAAGCACGGTTGCTGCTGTTGCCGATGGCTTTGACGTGATGATGCTTGAGGTGCCGCGAGACGCGAGTGAGTCTGATGCGCGACGTATTCAAACCCGCATTCAGGCGCGACGCAATGTGCTTGTGTTGGTAGAAACATCGCGACACGCAACACCGCGATCGGTATTTGCACCCGATGTGGTGTTGCATACACAGACCACGAGGTGGGACGGTATCGAGCATGGGGCTGGCTATGTGCAAAGCCGCCACATAGGTATAACAGTGAGCGGCAGACGTGTGCCGCGAGCGATGCAACACGTGTTGCAACATGTTGGCTAGCAATGGTTGAGCAAATTGGTAAACAAATTGGTAAACAAATTGGTAAACAAATTGACGCAAGTGAAGTCACGCGCGTTGCAGTAATTGCGTGCGCCGACTGGCAGGCAGTTGCTGCGCAATGCGAGTTGTATTCGCGCAAACAATGGTTTGATGCCGTTGCGGTATTGCATGCGCAACGCGTAGTAGCGCGCACTGCTTATGCTGCCAAACAGGGTGTGCAAATAGGTATGCGACGGCGCGAAGCACAAGCCGTGTGTCCCGAGCTGCATATTGCTGCCAACAACAAAGAGCGCGACAGATTGATGTTTGAGTCGGTAGTGCGCGCAGTTGGCGAGCTTGTTCCCCTCGTAGAAGTGAGCACCCCTGGCGTTATTTTGTTGGCTACTCGCGGACCATCGCGATATGTGGGTGGCGATGATGCGTTGGCACAACGCTTGCATGGCATCACGCACAATGCGCTTGCGCTCTTGGCCGACGGCCGCCCGATTGTGTTTGGAGTGGGTATTGCCGATGGACGACTCACTGCACTCGTTGCTGCACATGCTGCCGATGGTCGGTATCTAGTGGTTGAGCCGGGTGAGAGTGCACAATGTTTGGCGCAATTACCTGTGTCGGTGCTCGCCGACTTTGCCGAGATTGATCGCGACGTGGTGTCGTTGTTGCATCGACTTGGCTTAAGTTGTGTTGGCGACCTTGCAACAATGAAACCATCAGATTTGGTTGGACGATTTGGGCCAGTTGGTTTTGAATTGCTTCGGCTGGCATGTGGTTTTGACCGGCATCCACCTATCACCATCGCGCCACCACCAGAACGCGCAAGCACGCATCGATTTGAACTCTCGGTAGAGGATGTCAATGTGGTGGTGGCAACGGCTCGCACAGTTGCCGACGAATTGGTGACGCACTTAAACAACCAAGGCGTGAGTTGCGTGCGTCTTCATATATGTATGCAAACTGATCACGGCGAACAAAGTGATCGCTTGTGGTATCAGCCCGAAGGGTTGACTGCTGCAGCAATGGCCGAGCGCGTGCGTTGGCAGATGGATGCATGGATTGCAACACGTGGGCTCACGAGCGGTGTTGTGTTGTTGAGGTATTTGCCAGTTGGCTTGCGCGCACGAGAAGGAAGACAGCTTGGGTTGTGGGGCGGCAGCACTCAAGCCGATGAATGGGCTGCTCGGGCCATCGAACGATTGACAACAATGCTTGGGTCTGATTCGGTGCGTGTTGCGCAGTGGCGTGGTGGAAGAGATGTGGGCGAAGTATTTGCGTTGACCCCAGCTGCAGTAGTCGACATGGAGCGACGAGCAGAGTCAGTGGTGATCAAAGAAACAGTGTGGAGTGGAGCATTGCCAACCCCGTCGCCTTCAATTGTGTATGACGAACCGTTGTCGGCTGAAGTCAATGATGCGAGTGGTTGTGTGGTGAGCGTCAGTGGCCGACACGAGTTGAGCGCATCGCCAGCACATGTAGTGATTGGTCGACACGCGTACAACGTGGTGTCGTGGGCTGGGCCGTGGCCGGTGGAAGAGCGGTGGTGGGACTCGTCGCGTCAACGCAGGGCGGTGCGAATGCAGATGGTGTTGGCGCGCGATGGTGACGACACGGCGCACACGACTACGCACGCGGTGGTGATGGTGCTCGAGCACGGCGAGTGGTGGATGACCGCACGCTATGGGTGAGTGTTATGGGTGAGTGTTATGGCTAACGGGTACCAGTAATACACTCGTGACGTGACTCCTGTCGAGATCGTTGCTCAACTGTGTGCACATTTTGCTGCAGCAACACCGTGCGACGAACGCGAACGTGAATCGATTGAACAGTTTTTAGCAATTGCGCCAACACTCGACGCACCATTTGACGAGCATGCCAACGACACGCATGTCACTGGGTCGGCGATTGTTGTTGGCACGCGAGGTGTGGTGTTGCACTTGCACAAGCGCCTCAACATGTGGTTGCAGCCCGGCGGACATATTGAACACGGAGAGACACCGCCACAGGGCGCGTTGCGAGAAGCACAAGAAGAGACAGGGCTGAATGTGCGACACCCAGAGAGTGGTCCGGTGTTGGTGCATCTCGATGTGCACCCTGGCCCGCGCGGGCACACGCACTTAGATGTGCGCTACATAGTGATGGCCGACGATGTTGAGCCAGCGCCGGGCGCTGATGAGAGCCAAGACGTGGCTTGGTTTGCTTGGGACGACGCAATTGCCATGGCAGACAAGGGTTTGGTGGGTGCTCTCAGAGTGGTACGAACATATGTTCGCTAATATGACGAGGTGGCAAATGATGTTTCATATGCAGAGCTGCATTGCCGATCCAATTTTTCGTTTTTGCAAGGTGCTTCGCATCCCGAACAACTTGTAGAACAAGCACAGATTTTGGAATTGGAAGCGCTTGCGCTGACCGATCGCAATGGCTTGTACGGCATCGTGCGTTTTGCCGAGGCAGCGCGAGTGCTTGGGTTGCCAACAGTGTTTGGTGCAGAGTTGCAACTAAATATTGGAAGTGTCGTGATTATTGCTCGCAACCCGCGAGGCTATGCACACTTGTCGAGCGCAATTAGTGCCGGCCAACTTGCTGGCAGTAAAGAGCACCCAGTGTTTGTGCTCGAACAACTTGGCGAGTTTTCGGTAGGTGATTGGTGGGTGCTCACGGGTGGACGCGATGGTGTGGTGTCGCGTGCGCTACTTGACGACGGGCCAAGTGCTGCCGAGCGACGAGTGCAACAAATGAAAAGTGCGTTTGGTCGTGACAGCGTGGTGATGGAGTTGTGGGATCACGGCGACCCTCTTGACTCTGCGCGCAACGACGTGCTTGTAGAGATTGCGCATCGCAACAACTTGAACAGTGTTGCTACAAACGATGTGTTGTATGCAACGGCGAAGCAACATCGTTTGGCGACTGCTGTTGCAGCAGTACGTGTGCGCAGCAGTTTGGACGATGTAGATGCAACGCTGCCACCGGCAGCGACGGCTTATGTGCGCAGTGGCGCCGAACAACAACGCCGTTTCGTGCGTTACCCGGGCGTGGTGCAGAACGCCGCCGAGATCGGCAAAGATGCGGCGTTCGACTTGCGACTCGTTGCTCCACGGCTTCCACCGTTTCCTTGCCCGGCTGGTTTGGACGAGATGTCGTATCTCAAACAACTCGTGCAGGTTGGGGCCACGCGCAGATACGGCATACGTCCAAGTGATACGCGTGAAGATTTGTCGCTTCGAGCCCGTGCATGGCGAGTAATTGATCACGAACTAGATGTGATTGCGACTCTTGGCTTTGCCGGGTATTTTTTGGTGGTCTGGGACATCGTGCAATTTTGTCAACGATCCAATATTTTTTGCCAAGGTCGCGGCAGCGCGGCCAACTCTGCTGTGTGTTATTCGCTCGACATCACCAAGGCCGATGCGGTGTCGCTCGGCTTGTTGTTTGAACGGTTTTTGTCGCCCGAGCGAGACGGCCCACCCGATATTGATATCGATATCGAAAGTGGTCGACGCGAAGAAGTAATTCAGTATGTGTATCAACGCCATGGTCGGCATCATGCGGCACAGGTGGCC
>QYPH01000003.1 GCA_007279905.1 Actinomycetota bacterium
ACCAGCGACTCTTCGAGTGCTCGCCATGAGGCTTCAATGATGTTTGCTGACACACCAATCGTCGTCCATGTGCGATCTCCGTTTGTTGCATCAATAAGCACTCGCGTGACAGCGCCAGTCGCAGACCCAGAGTCGAGAATACGCACCTTGTAGTCGGTGAGGTGCACTTTTGACAATTGCGGAAAGCTCTTTGCGAGTGCTGCGCGCAACGCAGTGTCGATTGCATTCACCGGACCATTGCCCTCAGCAGTAAACACTTCGCGCGCTTCGCCAATCCACACCTTGACAGTTGCCTCGGTCGTAAACGTGCCCATCGACGATTCATCGGTGATGACACGCATCGAATCGACTTTGAAAAAGTTTTGCTCCCACCCAGCAGCACGTCGCATCAACAATTCGAGCGATGCATCGGCAGCTTCAAAGTGATAGCCCTCGTGTTCAAGGCGCTTTAAGTCGTCAATCACTTGATTGACCGCTGGCCCGTCCATGGCAAGACCAAGTTCTTCTGCCTTCATCGTGATAGTTGCACGACCAGCCATTTCCGAAACCAAAAAGCGCGTGCCGTTGCCAACCAACTCTGGCGACACATGCTCATACGCATCTTTTGCACGAGTAATTGCCGAAACATGCAACCCTGCTTTGTGCGCAAACGCACCAGACCCGACATAAGGAGCCTGTGGATTGAGGGGACGATTGAGAACCTCTGCAACAAAGTTGCTCACTGCCGTGATGCGCTCAAGCCTGCCCTCGGGCAAGCACGTATAACCAAGTTTGAGTTGCAGGTTTGGAATGACTGTCGTCAAATTGGTGTTGCCCGTGCGCTCGCCAAGACCATTGAGCGTTCCTTGCACATGTCGTGCGCCGCTCTGCACCGCAGCAAGCGAGTTGGCTACCGCGCATCCTGTGTCATCGTGGCAATGAATGCCGATGATTACATCCGTGCCTATATGCCGCTGCACATCGGCAACAATGCTCTGCACTTCAAATGGCAACGAGCCACCATTGGTGTCACACAACACCAAGTGCGTTGCGCCGTTTACAACCGCACTCTCAAGTGCACGCATTGAGAACTCTGGGTTGCTCTTGTAACCATCAAAAAAGTGCTCCATGTCCACCAATACTTGGCGACCTTCACCATGCAAAAACTTCACAGAGTCGGCAATCATGGCCAATCCTTCAGTAAGCGTTGTTTGTAATGCTTGCTCAACGTGATAGTCAGATGATTTTGCAACGATGCACACTGCGGGAGTATTTGACTCGATCAAATTGCGAAGCGTTGGATCGTCATCGACCTTGCCGAGCGGGCGCCGAGTCGACCCAAATGCAACGAGAGTCGATGTTGTCAACTTCAATTCTTTTTGTGCGCGCGCAAAAAACTCGATGTCTTTCGGGTTGGCACCAGGCCACCCACCTTCAATGAAGTTCACGCCCAAGTAATCGAGTTGTTCGGCAATGCGCAATTTATCCAGGACGCTTGCCGACACACCCTCCACTTGCATGCCGTCTCGAAGTGTCGTATCAAACACCTCAACAGCGGTGTTCGCTGTCGTGGTGACTTGTGATGTTGCGCTCATATTTTTCTCATTTCGTATTGCATGTTGTTTGGCTCAGGATTTTGGGGATTAAAAAAGCCGCCCTTGTGGGCGGCTCGGGCGTACGTCCAAAGACGTACGCCTAACTAATAATGATGATTGCGAGAGTGGAAAGACTTGCTCCGATGTGATTCACGCTCTCCAGTATCACCCCTCATCTGGGGGTTCGGCAACACAAAAAACAGATGTTTGTGGAAAACATTCTGGATAAAGTCTGGAATCCCTGTGCCCATCTGTGAATAACACTGTGGACAACTTTGTGGATTCTGTTGGGGATATCCCCTCTTTACTCACATGCCTGTGATTTACGCCAGTTCACACCAGTCGATGTAGCGCTCGTCTTGGCCACGCACGGCCTTGGCATACACAGCCGCAATCGCTCGTGTCATCGGGCCAGGGCACGGAATTAAGCGCTCGTCAACCATGCTTACCGAACCAACTTCGGCAGCTGTGCCACACGCAAAGATCTCGTCAGCAATGTACAAATCGCTGCGTGCGATGTTGTCGACACGAATGTCGTATCCCAAGTCGCGTGCAATTCGCATCACGCTGTTTTGCGTAATTCCCTCAAGCGCTCCAGCCGATGTTGGAGGAGTCAAGATAATGCCGTCGCGCACACAGAAGATATTTTCGCCGGTGCACTCTGCAACCAAACCATTTGGCGCAAGCATGATCGCCTCGTCATATCCGGCTTTGAGTGCTTCAACTTTTGCAAGTGTTGAGTTGACATAATTGCCAACGGTTTTTGCGGCAGGCGGCATGGTGTTGTGATCGTGGCGCGTCCATGAAGAAACCTTCATGCGCACACCCTTTTCTACAGCGTCATCACCCAAGTATGCACCCCATGGCCAACACGCAATCGCAATATCAACCGTGCACGGCAGTGTGTTAAGCCCCATCTCGCCGTATCCGTAATACGCAAGTGGTCGCACGTAACAGGCCGGCAATCCAGTTGACTTCACTGTGTCTTTTGTGGCCTGCACGATTTCTTCAACCGAGTACGGCATGTCCATGCCCATGATCTTCGCCGAGTTGTACAAGCGCTTGATGTGGTCGGTGAGCCGAAAAATTGCTGGACCATTCTTGGTCTCGTATGCACGAATGCCTTCAAATACTCCTGTGCCGTAATGCAATGTGTGCGTCAGCACGTGTACTTGCGCTTTATCCCAATCGACGAGCGTGCCGTTCATCCAGATTTTTGGTGTAGTTGTAATTGGCATGTTTTCCTCGGTGTTGGTGTGTTACGTGATTACTGAAATCGAATTACGATCCAAACTATCGCTCTCTGTTGGCCACTCTGGCACTAATTTCGTCGCCCATTTGGCTTGTTGCGCCACTTGCAGGTGCCTGACACGCCGCGCGCACGCGCTCGGCCATTGCGTTTTCACCCAAAAACTCAAGCATGTGTGCTGCCGACAAAATGGCAGCAACTGGGTTGGCCTTGCCAGTGCCAACGATGTCGGGTGCCGAGCCGTGCACGGGTTCAAACATCGACGGCCCGGTGCCTGCTGGGTTGAGGTTTGCCGATGAAGCGATGCCGATGCCACCGCTCACTGCTCCGCCCAAGTCGGTAAGGATGTCGCCAAACAAGTTGTCGGTCACGATCACGTCGTAGCGATGTGGGTCTTGCACAAAATAAATACAAGCAGCGTCTACGTGGTTGTAGGCCGTTGCCACTTGAGAGAATTCTTTAGCAACACGGTCAAAGGTGCGCTGCCACAAATCGCCAGCAAACGTAAGCACGTTTGTTTTGTGCACAAGGGTGAGATGTTTGCGATGCCGAGTTGCAGCCAACTCAAATGCATAGCGCACGCAGCGCTCTACGCCGTGCGCAGTGTTGACACTGCCCTGCGTTGCAACTTCGTATGGTGTGCCCTTGCGCAACACGCCACCCTCGCCAACATACGGGCCTTCCGTATTTTCGCGAATCACAATGAAGTCGTGTGGCGTAGTCTGCCCAGGCGCAGTGCCTGCAAATGGTCGACGATTGATATACAAATCCAACTCAAAACGCATCTTGAGCAACAGCCCGCGCTCGATCACACCTGGCGGAACTCCTGGAGTACCAACCGCGCCCAACAAGATCGCATCAAAGTCGCGCAACTGATTGAGCGTTGCGTCCGACAACACTTCACCGTCGCGCAAATACCGAGCGCCACCCAAATCAAAATCGGTTGTCTCAAGTTGTGCTCCAGCAGCACGCAAAACTTTGAGTGCCTCTTTCACAACCTCTGGGCCAATACCGTCGCCGCCAATTACTGCAATGCGATGCTTCGATGATGGAGTTGTCTTTGATGTAGCCATAGCCCTTACATCGTAGGGCGCAATACACACCGCTAGCCTTTGTGCGCATGGCAAAGCACCAACTTTCTCAAGCGACCCACGACCGCTTAACTGCCGAATTCACCGACCTCACTACGCGTGGACGCATTCAGGTCGCCGACAAGATTGAGCGCGCACGCGAAATGGGCGACCTCAAAGAAAATGGCGACTACCACGCGGCCAAAGACGAGCAGGGCCACATGGAAGGCCGTATTCGCCAAATCGAATCCTTTCTCGAGGACGCCGAAATTTTTGCTCCCGCACCGCATGGCGTAGTTGGCCTCGGCACCATTGTCACCATCGTGTACGACGGAGACTCCGACGCCGACGCCGAGCGTTATTTAATTGGTCATGTCGAAGAAAAGCCAGAAGCACACGACGTCAGTGTGATGAGCCCAAGTTCGCCACTCGGTTCAAGTTTGCTCGGAGCAACAGTTGGCGCAATGGTCACGTACGAAGCACCAAAGGCGAAACTCAAAGTCAAAGTGCTCAATATCGAGTCAGCAAAATAGCAGACCGATCGCAGCACTATGCCCCTTCCCCCAGGTCGCGCACTCGAGTTACCAGGGCGCGGACAAACATTCATTCGCGAAGTGCAGGGTCCCCCTGGCGCTCCTACAGTCTTTTTGCTACACGGCTGGACAGCAACTGCAGACCTCAATTGGTTCACATGCTTCGACGCACTTGGCGAACATTTTCGAATCATTGCGCCAGATCACCGCGGCCACGGAAAAGGTATCAACTCAAAAAATCCGTTTAGTTTGGAAGATTGCGCCGACGACGTCGCTGCTATTGCAGATGTACTCGGCATCAACACATTTATCCCTGTCGGATATTCGATGGGCGGCACCATCGCGCAATTGATATGGAGGCGCCACGAATCGCGAGTGCGAGGACTCGTACTGTGCTCAACCGCAGCAAGTTTTGCCGAGTCGCGCGAAGAACGCTTGTCGTTCTTGGGGCTTTCTGGTCTTGCTGCGCTTGCGCGTTTAACCCCAAACCAAACAATCGAGTGGCTCACCGAACAGTTGTATATGCAGCGAAAGGGTGAAGGACTCGAGCCGTGGGCAATCGAACAGATGGCCTCCCACGATTGGCGCAAGATCATTGAGGCTGGAAGCGCAATCGGCAACTTTGATTCAACGCAGTGGCTCAGCGACGTGGATGTTCCTGCTTCGATCATTATTACTACACAAGATCAAACTGTTCCCGTCAACCGCCAACAGCGACTTATTGATTTACTTGACGATGTAGATGCACACTTCATTGATGGCACACACAATGCCGTCTATACCGATCACCGCACGTATGTTCCTATGTTGCTGTCGGCCATCACGAGTGTTCATCAACGCTCAAAATCTCTGCTGTAATAGCCGCTATAGATCGTCTATAGATCGAGCCCAATGTCGAGCACTTTGGCAGAGTGCGTGAGCGCACCTACCGAGATATAGCGCACACCAGTAGCACCGACTGCCGAAGCAGACTCGAGTGTCAGGCCTCCGCTGGCTTCTAAAATCACATCTTTTCCGGTATCTGCCTGATGTTTGGCCGTTATCGCAACTGCTTGTGTCAGCACTGCAGGCTCCATGTTGTCGAGCAACACCAAATCTGCTCCAGCCGCAAGTGCTGTGTGCAACTGATCAAGCGTGTCGACTTCGATCTCGATGGCAATATTTGGCGCTGCAGCACGCACAAGCGCAAATGCCTCTGCCACACCGCCTGCTGCAGCAATGTGATTGTCTTTCACGAGCGCAGCATCCGACAACGACATGCGATGGTTGACACCTCCGCCACAACGAACCGCGTATTTTTCGAGCGCGCGCATTCCTGGTGTTGTCTTGCGAGTGTCACGCACCTGCGCTCCGGTCTTTCCAATTGCATCAACCCATTCGCTCGTTGCGGTGGCAATCCCACTCAAACGACAAAACACATTGAGTGCCGTGCGTTCGGCAGTGAGTAGTCCGCGCGTAGGCGCTACCACTGTGAGCAGTTTGTCGCCTGGCTTCACCCGAGCAGAGTCTTCAACATGTTTGGTCACCTCAATCGATGCGACACCACAGACCATTTCCAACACTGCAATTGCTACATCAATGCCAGCAATACAGCCGTTTGCGCGAGTAACAAATACTCCGGTGCTGCGCTGAGTCGCAGCAACTGTCGCATTGGTGGTCACATCGGGGCCATTCTTCAAGTCTTCGTCGAGTGCAACTGCAATCAAGCGTCGCACGTCGTCCACTACCAATGCATTTGCCACAAGTTGATGTGCCGTCGTGTCGGAAAGTTGGTGGTGTTGCATTGCTAAGCGGTCTCTGTCGGAATGTTGGCAATCGTCAATTGATGATGTTGCAACGATACTTGCAAGTGCCTGAGCCAAATATCGCGCGCTGCAGTTATGTCGGTGCGACGATGGCAGCCTCGGCTTTCGGTGCGTGCAAGTGCCGATGCTGCGACTGCTGTCGCTACGGTCAAAATATTGGTGGCCTCAAAGTTGCGCCGCGAAGGCACTGTATTGGCATCTATTTTTTCGGCTGTCACAGCCAGCGCGTCGAGTGCCGATTGCAATCCATCTGGTCGTCGCAACACACCAACATGCTTCGACATCAATACGCGTACATTCGCTCGCAACGAGTCATCCAACAAACCTGTCGTTCCATGTTCCTGTATTGGCTCGCTGGGTTCGACAGGCTCTACTCGACTCGGCAACTTCCATGCCAAGTTGCGTCCAACACGAGTGCCCACCACAAGGCTTTCAGTAAGGCTGTTTGACGCCAAACGATTTGCGCCATGCACGCCCGTATAGGCAACTTCGCCAACTGCGTACAACCCTTCAACTTCGGTTGTGCCATCCATGTTTGAGTCAATGCCGCCACATGTGTAATGCGCAGCGGGTGCAACCGGAATGCGATCGTGTTGTGGATCAATACCTGCAGCGTTGCAGGCCTTGGTTATAAATGGAAACCGTGTTGCAAAGCGCTCACCAATGTGTGTCGCGTCTAAGTACACGTGGTCATCAACACCATCAATGTTTTGGGCCATGCGCGCACTGATCGCTGCAGCCACCACATCTCGTGGCGCCAAGTCTTCTTGCGGGTGCACGCCCTGCATAATTCTTTCGCCAGCGGCATCAAACAACACGGCGCCTTCACCACGCACAGCTTCCGAGATCAACACCTGCTGAATTGTCGAGCCCACCTCTTGCCACAGCACCGTTGGATGAAATTGCACAAATTCGAGATCTCGCAGTGTGAGTCCTGCACGCAACGCAAGCGCATGTCCGTCACCAGTTACTGCGGGTGGGTTGGATGTGCTGGCAAACACTTGGCCGTATCCACCAGTTGCCACAACAATTGCGCGTGCAGTGACCACGCCAACACTCGCAACTGTTCCATCACTATTCAGCAGTGCAATACGAATACCCGCAACTTGCCTTTTCCCCGATGCAAGGTCTGGCCCAAATACCAAGTCGAGAGCAAATGCATTCTCGAGCACTTCGACACCAGCATTGATGGCATTTTCATCGAGTGTGCGCTGAATTTCGGCACCCGACTGATCGCCGCCCGCGTGCACAATGCGCGATCTCGAGTGCCCACCTTCGCGAGTAAGCGCACGCGAACCATCTGCACTCGGGTCAAACGCTGCGCCCATTTTTTCTAAGTAGCTGATCGCAGTTGGAGCATCGCGAACAAGCGACTTCACTGCGCTCTCATCACACAACCCGCCTCCTGCATCCAACGTGTCGCGCACATGTTCAGCAAAGGTGTCGACCGGGTCAAACACCGCAGCCAATCCGCCTTGCGCCCACGCAGTCGACCCAGCATCGAGCGTGTCTTTGGTGACAATCAATACGTCGCGTACCGGACGAGCAGCAAGCGCGGCGGCTAAGCCAGCGGCACCAGAGCCAAGCACCACAACATCAATGTCACGTGTCCACGAAACACCTGGCGCGCTCAATGTTGTAGGTAACGAAACATCACGCGTTGTCACGACTTCGATTATTCCTTAGTCCTCGACGGCGTGCCGATTGCAATCATTCGCTCTACCGACAATCGTGCTCGGTCGGCAATGTCGCGCGGCACCACTACTTCGTCTTTGCCAGTGCGAAGTGCTTGCAGCAATTTCTCTGGCGTATTCATCTTCATGTACTTGCACACTGCTGCACGATTGACTGGTTCAAAAATCACGAGTGGGTTTGCCTTGCGCAATTGATGCAACATTCCAGTTTCGGTCGCGACCAATACTTTTTTTGCTTGCGTTTCTTTGGCGGCAGTAATCATTCCAGACGTTGACAAAATCTTGGTGCGCTCTGCTGGCACCACACCACTCGAAGCCAAATACATCGCCGATGTTGCACATCCGCATTCTGGATGGATAAATAATTCCGCATCTGGCTCGGCAGCGACCATCGATTTCAAGTCTTGACCGTTGATACCTGCATGCACATGACATTCGCCCATCCAAATATGCATGTTGGTGCGACCAGTGATGCGTTGGGCATGCGCTCCCAAAAATTGATCTGGACAAAACAAAATCTCTTTGTCGGCATCGATTGACTGCACTACTTCAACAGCATTTGACGAAGTGCAACAAATATCTGTCTCGGCTTTTACCGCTGCCGTTGTGTTGACATAGCTCACGACTACCGCGCCGGGGTGCTCGGCTTTCCATGCACGCAACTGATCTGCATTAATGGTGTCGGCAAGCGAGCATCCGGCTCGCGCATCAGGAATAATTACTGTCTTGTCGTAACTCAAGATCTTTGCGGTCTCGGCCATGAAGTGCACGCCGCAAAAAATGATTGTCGACTCTTTGGCCTGCGCAGCAATCCGTGATAATGCGAGTGAGTCGCCTACATGGTCGGCAACATCTTGAATCTCGGGCAACTGGTAGTTGTGCGCCAAGATCACCGCATCGCGGTCTTTAGCAAGTTGCCGCACCTCTTGTGCCCATGTGCTCACACCTTCAACTTATCGGCAGATCAACTAGCTACTAGATCTCGCTCCTAGATCTCGTCACGTGCACGGGACTATCAAACCAGAGATTGGTAACGGCATCGGCCAAACTGCCACGAGCCGAACCAGCGTCGGTCACAATCTCTTTCGGCGTGTCAGCAAATCGCAAGACCGATCCGACTCCCTGATCACCCACTACAACAACGAGTCGAACTCGACGTCTTTGTGGATGCTGGCTTGGTGGAACGCTTGCATCGCTGTCGTGATCGCTGTCGTGATCGCTGTCGTGATCATCGTCACGATCATTCTCGTCACGGCTGCGGTCGAGCGGTGCAGCCCATCCACATGTCAGCACCACTGCAGCATCAAACATTCGCACGATCGCACTCGTCGGCGCATCAATCAATTCGTATACATCGCCGTGCTCGGCAAGAAATGTGATCCGCAATGCTCCATCTTCAAGGCGATCAACTCCCCCAACATCTACGACGCTGATGCCATACAGGCGGGCACGTTTCAAATCGAATCCATCGAGCGACATGTGCAGGCTCTGCTCGACGCAAGTGGCTAGGGCTACTGGTGTATTTGTGTGTTGTGTCATGCCCCGATGTGTACGTGAGACAGCACAGAGTGCACTTCAACGGTGATTTTTTATGTAATTCACGGCAGACTGGAGGAATGGCAAATCCGACCTCGCACCCACTGACCTTGCCGCAAAAAGTGTGGGACCGTCATCTGGTCAGCAATGCGTCTGGCAAATCGGAATTGTTGTACATCGATTTACATCTTGTTCATGAAGTAACAAGTCCACAAGCGTTTGACGGTCTGCGTATCAATAGCCGAACCGTGCGTCGTCCCGACCTCACTGTTGCAACCGAAGATCACAACGTTCCCACTAAAGACATTCACTTGCCAATTGCCGATCCGATCTCGGCAAAACAAATCGATGTCATGCGCGCCAATGCCAAAGAGTTTGGCATCACGCTGTACCCGATGGGCCACGAAAAGCAAGGCATTGTGCACGTCATCGGACCCGAGCAAGGTCGCACACTTCCCGGCATGACCATTGTCTGCGGCGACAGCCACACTGCAACGCACGGCGCATTCGGTGCTCTTGCGTTTGGCATCGGCACAAGCGAAGTCGAGCATGTTCTGGCAACACAGACACTTCCACAATCACGACCAAAGTGGATGAGCGTCACGGTTGACGGCACGCTCTCGCCTGGCGTCACTGCAAAAGATGTGATCTTGGCAATCATCGGTCACATCGGCACGGGCGGCGGCATCGGCCACGTCATCGAATATCGCGGATCTGCAATTCGTGCGCTGTCAATGGAAGGTCGCATGACCGTGTGCAACATGTCGATCGAAGCCGGCGCAAAGGCTGGTCTCATTGCACCCGACGACATCACGTTCGAGTATTTGAAGGGTCGTGAATACGCACCATCTGGTGCGGCATGGGACTTGGCGGTTGCCGAGTGGCGCACACTGAGTACCGACGAAGGTGCTGCATGGGACAAAGAAGTAGTCATCGATGCTTCAACCATCAAGCCACAAGTCACGTGGGGCACAAACCCAGCTCAAGTTCTCGGCATTGACGACCGTGTTCCAAACCCCGACGACTACGCCGACGCAACTGCACGCGACACCGTTGCTCGCGCACTCACCTATATGGGTCTCACTGCTGGCACGCCCATTCGCGACATCACTGTCGACACGGTGTTCATCGGTTCGTGCACCAATAGCCGTATCGAAGACTTGCGCGCTGCTGCCGCGGTCTTCGAAGGTCGCACCGTCACCGTTAAACGCGTGATGGTTGTGCCAGGTAGCCATGCAGTCAAAAAGCAGGCAATCGCCGAGGGGCTTGACAAGATCTTTATCGCAGCGGGTGCCGACTGGCGCGAGCCTGGTTGCTCCATGTGCTTGGCAATGAACCCCGACAAACTCGCACAAAATGAGCGCAGTGCCTCTACATCCAACCGCAACTTCGAGGGTCGTCAAGGCCGCGGTGGCCGCACACATCTTGTCTCACCACAAATCGCGGCAGCCACTGCAATCGCCGGCCACTTCGCTACTCCAGCCGATTTGAAATGAGCAAGCTGTCATGAAAAAAGTAAGCATCATCAGCGGTCGCGGAGTTCCTCTCAAGCGCTCCGACGTCGACACCGATCAGATCATTCCTGCCGAGTGGCTCAAGCGCGTCGAGCGCACGGGTTTCGAGAAGGGTTTGTTTTCTACTTGGCGCGATGATCGCAACTTTGTTCTCAACGACGAGCGTTATGTTGGTGCATCGGTTTTGGTTGCTGGCCCAAGCTTCGGCGTTGGCTCGTCCCGTGAACATGCCGTGTGGGCGCTGCAGCAAGGCGGATTCGATGCCGTCATCGCACCAAGTTTTAGCGACATCTTTCGCAACAACTGCACCAAAAATGGCCTGCTGCCGATTGTCTTGCCAGAGCCAACCGTCAATCGCATTTGGGCCATCATCGAAGAAGACGCGACAGCCGAAATCACCATCGACCTGCATCGCTTCACCGTCGAGATTCCGAGCGCCGGTATCACCGAGACATTCGACATGGACTCAGAGACTCAAGCGCGCTTCATCAACGGTCTCGATGACATCAGCATCACGTTGTCAGATGCAGATGCAATCACCAAGTTTGAGGCCACTCGCCCCACTTGGCTCGCCGCCCTCTAAACCGCATCCCAGAAAACCCTTACAGGACATGCGATTTATCCAGATTTGGAATCTATTTCTAAATATGACTAAACTGATCATAATTATCGTATATCAACCAATGGGGAGCACAATATGTCAGTTCTTAAAGAAGTTCTTAGCGCTAACGATTCCTATGTTTCGTCATTCGGTGTCAAAGGCACTCTGGCCCTCCCGCCAGCTCGTCAATTTGCGATTTTGACATGCATGGATGCTCGACTTGATCCAGCAAAATATGCAGGACTCTCCGAAGGCGATGCACACGTCATTCGAAATGCCGGCGGCAGAGCAACAGATGACGCAATTCGCTCTCTTGTTATCTCCTACAAACTCCTCGGCACCAAAGAATGGTTCGTCATTCACCACTCCAATTGCGGCATGGAGTTTTTCACCAACGACGTGATGAGCGGATTGCTGCAATCGAGTCTTGAAACTGCCGCCCTTGGTGCCGATGGTTTCACCGATATCGGCAAAGGACCAGGTTCATCAGAAGGCAAATACATCAATTGGCACACCATTGCCGATAACCCGAAAAGTGTTCTTGAAGATGTAAGCCGAATCAGGAATCACCCACTGGTGCCTAAAAACATCCCGATTTATGGCTACATCTACGATGTGACAACTGGTCAACTTGTTGAAATTGCTGATGCCACGAAAGCGGGAAAGGCCTCCTAAGAAACGTTGCTAAACGTTTTCTAGAAAACTGAACAAATTGCGCAAGCGCACGTCGTTCGAAAACACTTCAATTGGTGGCTGAATGTCGAGGCGTAGTCCGCGCTGGATGATGCGGCATGTGGTGTGTTGGTTGTATTCGGCCATAGTTACTGCCCAACCATCTTTGCCCGCGCGCGCAGTGCGCCCCGAGCGGTGCAAATATGTTTTGACATCGAGAGGCGGTGCGTAATGAATGACGACCGCAACATCGTCGATGTCGATGCCGCGTGCTGCGACATCGGTGGCAACCAAGATCTTGAGTTTGTTGTCAGCAAATCTGCCCAATGCTTTTTCGCGCGCATTTTGTGGCATGTCGCCGTGTAGTGCCGAAGCATCGGCGCCAAGTTTTTGCAGAGCCTCGGCAACTTTGTCGCAGCTGCGCTTGGTGTCACAAAACACCACGGTCTGACCGGCTGCTGCAGCAATGTTGGCAATCACGCGGTCTTTGTCCATGTGATGCACAGCCAAAAACAAATGGCGCATCGTGCCCACCGTGTCGGTTGGCGAGTCAATCGAAACCTCGACGGGGTTTTTCATGTATCGCTTGACAAGGTTTGCAACTTGCCCGTCGAGCGTTGCCGAGAACAACATCGTTTGGTGCACTGCCGTCACATGACGCATGATCCACTCAACTTGGGGCATAAACCCTTCGTCTGCCATGCGGTCTGCTTCGTCGATCGCCACAACCTGAATCGCGCTCAAGTCGCATTCCGAAGATTTCATGAGGTCGATCAGGCGCAGCGGTGTCGCAACAATGATCTCGACGCCCTTTTCGATCTCGACGACTTGCTTTTGCCTGTCGGCACCGCCGTACACAGCCAGCACTCGCACTCCACAATGCTTGCCAATCGGTCCCAACACTTCCGACACCTGCAGCGCGAGTTCGCGCGTTGGCACGATCACCAAACCGTGTGGTTTTCCAGGTGTCGCGGGCGCATCAATACGCGCCATCATCGGCACCCCAAACGCCAGAGTCTTGCCAGAGCCCGTACGAGCCCTACCCATCACGTCTTCGCCGGCTAGGGCTACGGGTATCGCCTCGGTCTGAATAGCAAAAGGGGCCGAGAATCCGGCGGCAGCAAGGCCAGCATCAATGCGGTCGGGCACACCAATATCGGCAAATCCTGTTGGCGTTTTCACTTCGGGGGTCGTCATCTCTCGAGTCACGCTACCAACCACCGAGCGACACTCCGTGGCACTAGAACGCTAGATGAACAATCTCGCCAGATAGTAGGCGTAGCCCTCAAAATTCTGTATGGTCAAACTTTCGTATTTAAACCCCAAGGAGGTGCTCATGTCCACAGATAACGCTTCGTCGTCTCTCTCAAATTTCTCTTCACTCGAAAATCGTCATACCTGTGATGAAAGCGCCTTCACTGGTCGCAAAGGTATGCGCTACGACTGGCAGCAATTGCTCGTTCCGTCAGACGCAGTTTTTGAAGCAAGTCTTGAAACTCTGTTGAGCTCACTCGACGCTCAGCACATCGATGCGGGCGATCAGTATTCGCCGACAGCGTCGAAGTGAACGCACCAGCCCCGACAGCACACAAACTTCCCCGCCGCACGCTTGTGCTGGGCTGTGGTTCTGTTGCTCAATGCGCGTTGCCATTGATGGTTCGCGATCTCAAGTTTGATCCGACGTCTATACATATTGTCGACTTCCGCGACAACCGCTCACGCGTTGCCGACCTGCTCAAAGCCGGAGTTACTTACGAACAAGATCGTGTGACTCGCGAAAACCTCGACGCGTTTCTTTCGGCACGCGTAGGCGACGGCGACTTGTTGCTTGACTTGGCCTGGAATATCGATGGCCCAACGATTATGGAGTGGTGTCGCGATCACAACGTGCGATATCTCAATACTTCTGTCGAGATGTGGGACCCATACGACGACATGGCGTCCACTCACCCACTCGAGCGCACGTTGTACGTGCGTCATCAAGCAATCCGCAAGATGATCGAGCGCTGGGGCACTAACAACGGTGCATCTGCAGTTGTTGAGCATGGTGCAAACCCTGGCATGGTCAGTCACTTGGTCAAGCAAGCACTCACCGACATCACCACACAATTGCTTACCGATGGCAAAGCCGGCCCGCGCGCGACATCATTGCAAACTGCACTTGAGGCTCAACAGTTCAATGTGCTTGCACAACTCACTGGCACTAAAGTCATTCACATTGCCGAGCGCGACACGCAAGTGTCAAGCAAGCCAAAGCTTGTCAACGAGTTTTGCAACACGTGGTCTGTCGAAGGCTTTTACGAAGAGGGCGTCGCTCCAGCCGAGCTTGGTTGGGGTACTCACGAAAAGTGGATGCCAGCCAATGCTCATGCGCACACCGACGACGGCCCGCGCAACCAAATCTGTCTTGCACAACCAGGCATGGAATCATGGGTGCGCAGTTGGGTTCCATCAGGCGACACACTTGGCATGATCATTCGCCACGGCGAGTCATACACGATGACACAACATCTCACTGTCAAAAATGCAGATGGCACCGATGCCTATCGCCCAACGGTGCACTACGCCTACCATCCGTCCGATGCCGCGATCAACAGCGTGCTCGAGTTGCGTATGCGCAATTGGCAGATGCAACCAAAAGAGCGCATCTTCAATGACGAGATCATTGATGGTCGCGACGAACTTGGCGTGTTGCTGATGGGCCACGACTACAAGTCGTGGTGGACAGGTTCTACGTTGTCGATCCACGAAGCCCGCGCAATCATTCCAAACCAGAGCGCAACAACCGTGCAGGTTGCTGGCTCGGTTATCGGAGCCATCACGTGGCTGCTCGATTGCCCGTCGGAAGGCGTGCGCGTACCCGACGAGTTGCCTTGGAAGAAAGTGCTCGATGCCACTCGGCCATACATTGGGCCTATTCATTCGGCACCTTCCGACTGGACACCGCTCAAGAATCGCAACGATCTCTTCCCCGGTTATGGCAATGACACAAGCCTGCTCGATCATTCAGATCCGTGGCAGTTCGCCAATTTCTTGGCACCAACGCCGTACTAACTACGGCGGGCGTTGCCCCGATATGCTGGAAATCGTTATGACGTCAACAGCAAGCAGCCTCCTACTTACCTAACGGCGACAGCCTCATAACCGCTGCCGCCGAACCCTCTGAACCTCAAAAAGGTCAGGGGGTTTTTTCATTATCACGAAAGACAAAAACCATGGCACCAAAGCCCACACAACCTAAAAAGATGCAGTTCGAGAAGTACTCACCGTTTATTCCGGTCGTGCTCACCGACCGCACGTGGCCAAACCATGTCACCACCAAGGCGCCGTTGTGGTGTTCAGTCGACTTGCGAGACGGCAATCAGGCCCTCATCGATCCGATGGACCCAGAGCGCAAACTGCGCATGTTTAAGACACTCGTCAAGATGGGCTTCAAAGAAATTGAAGTTGGTTTTCCGTCTGCAAGTCAGCCCGACTACGACTTTGTTCGCCACATTATTGAACAAGATCTCATTCCCGAAGATGTCACTATTCAGGTGCTTGTGCAATGCCGTGTTGACTTGATCAAGCGCACCTACGAGTGCTTGCAGGGTGCGCCACGTGCCATCGTGCATTTTTACAACTCCACCAACCCGTTGCAACGTCGCGTGGTGTTTGGTCTCGAGAAGGCTGGCGTGGTCGATATCGCTGTTAAGGCTGCACAGTTATGCAAAGAACTCGAGCCAACTCTTGTTGACACCGATGTGCGCTACGAATATTCGCCAGAGAGCTTTACGCTCACCGAGCCAGAGTTTGCAATCGAGATCTGTGAAGCAGTGATGGACGTCATCAAACCGACAACAACGACTCCATTGATCTTGAACTTGCCAGCAACAGTCGAGTGCTACACCCCAAATGTGTACGGCGATGTGATCGAGTGGTTTATTCGCACGATCAAAAATCGCAACACGGTGTGCGTTTCGTTGCACCCGCACAACGACCGTGGTTGCGCAGTTGCTGCAGCCGAGTTTGGTGTGCTTGCAGGTGCCGACCGCGTTGAAGGCACACTGTTTGGCAATGGTGAGCGCACGGGCAACGTCGACATCGTCAACTTGGCAATGAACTTATTTATGAATGGTGTCGACCCAGAGCTCGACATCACCGACATCGATGCCTTGCGACGCGATGCCGAATACTGCAACCGCCTGCCAGTTGCCGAGCGTCATCCATATGTTGGCGACCTTGTGTACACCGCATTTTCGGGCAGTCATCAAGATGCAATCAAAAAAGGCCTCGAAGCCCTGCCAGATAATTACGACCAGTGGGGTGTTCCCTACCTGCCTATCGACCCAAAGCATGTTGGTCGTTCATACGAAGCAGTCATTCGTGTCAATAGCCAGTCGGGTAAGGGCGGCGTTGCTTACATCATGAAGACCGAGCACGGGTTTGACTTGCCGCGCCGCTTACAAATCGAGTTCTCGCAAAACATTCAGCACCTCACCGAAGATTCGGGCAGCGAGATTTCGCCGGTCATGATGTGGGATGCATTTAAGAGCGAATATCTTGCCGATGTTCCGCGCTACAACTTGGTGAGTCACGAACTCAAAAGCGAGTCGGTGACTGGCAACACCGAGATCACCGCGCAGATCAATATCGATGGCAAGCGCCAGACATTTACGGGCAAGGGCAACGGCCCTATCGATGCATTTGTGCACGCCATCCGAGCCGAGTTCAAGGGCAATCTCGACGTCAAGGACTATACCGAGCATGCACTTGGTCAGGGTTCACAAGCAACTGCGGTCGCCTATGTCGAGACGGGCGATGATTCGGGCCACACACGCTGGGGTGTTGGTATCGATCCAAACACCATCACCGCATCATTGCGTGCAGTGCTCAATGCATTCGAGCGCCACGATGCCAGGCACGGCTCATACCCAAATACCAAATAGCTCAACTAGTCTGAACACATGCAGATAATTGTTGACTTCGACATGTGCGCTGCCACAGGTGGTTGTGTCAATCAGGCGCCAGAGGTGTTCGAGATTCGCGATGACGGTTTCCTTTACGTATTACAAGAAAACCCAAACGAATCGTTGCGCGCAAAAGTAAAACTTGCCGAAGACTTGTGCCCTACCGGCGCCATCACCATTACCGACTAACACGCACAAGCACTCGTGGGCTTCACTTCCAAACTCAACTCTGCTTGGGCCACAAATAATTCGGCATTGTGCGTGGGGCTCGACCCCGACGTCAGCAAACTTCCAGCGCATCTCAAAGCCGATCCACTTGGCATACAAAAGTTTTGTATCGACATCATCGATGCCACTGCCGACACGGTGTGCGCATTTAAGCCACAGATTGCGTACTTCGCTGCCATTGGCGCAGAAGCGCAATTGCAAGCAGTTTGCGACCACATTCGCACGCAGTACTCGCACATCGTGCTCATTCTCGATGCCAAGCGTGGCGACATTGGCGACACAGCCACGCTGTATGCGCGTGAGGCTTTCGAGCGATATCAAGCCGATGCCGTCACCGTCAATCCATATTTGGGCACCGACTCGCTCGAGCCATTTTTGCGCACGCCCGGCAAGGGCACCATCGTGTTGTGCCGCACATCAAATCCGGGTAGTGCCGAGTTCCAATCCCAACTCATTAATGACGAACCCTTATACAAAGTGATTGCGCGTACCGCAGCAACCAAGTGGAACACGATTGGCGATTGTGCTCTTGTAGTTGGCGCAACGTACCCAACCGAGTTGGCCGAAGTGCGAAGCATTGTTGGCGACATGCCTTTGCTTGTTCCTGGCATTGGTGCCCAGGGCGGCGACATTCAAGCCGCAGTCACTGCCGGCCGCACTGCCAATGGCACAGGGCTCATCATCAACTCTTCGCGCGCAGTTCTCTACGCAAGCAACGACACCAATTTTGCTCAAGCTGCTCGCACTGTGGCACTCAACACACGAGATGCCATTCGCAAATTCTCCAACTAAAGTTCAGTTCATGCCTCATCCGTTTTTGTCTGAAGAGTGGATCACTGAAGCACGAATTATTCGTGCAAAATATCAAGATCAAGTTCCCAAAATCCCCATCACGATTCGCATGAACCAGGTCATCACCAAGGTTCCGTTTGGCAACAGCGACATCAACAGCCACATCGACACGTCAACTGGCGTTTTAGTGATGGATTTAGGTCATATAGGCGAGCCAGACCTCACTGTCACAACCGACTATGAAACCGCACATAAAGTTTTTTTTGATCAAGATCCGCAGGCTGGCATGCAAGCATTCATGTCGGGACGAATCAAGGTTGACGGCGATGTCAGCAAGATGTTGATGCTGCCCTCAGTAATGCCAGCAAGTGATCTAGCCGATCAAGTTGCTGCTGAAATTCGCAGCATTACTACGCTGCAATAAAATTAGAGAGTATTGGTGCTGCGATCTACTGATCGCACCAAGCTCGCAGTCACTATCGCTAACGCTGCAGACACAACGCCAACCAATATCCCATTGGAATAGCTCACAACTTTGCCCGAGCTCTCAGTGATGTCATGCACACTGATCATCAATGCCCCACCCATCACCGCTCCCATTTGCGACATCAGTTGCTGTATGGCACTCGCTACTCCCATGTCGCTCGAATTGACCGATGAAGCGAGTAGTGCGGTCAGGCTTGGTGCAGCAATGCCCATCCCGAAACCAGTTAATGCAAGGCTGAGTGCAATCACCCAGTCTTGTGTTCCTGCGCCAATTCCGTGCATCACGATCATGGCCAGAAAAATTGCGCTTGCGCCTGCCATCCCGGTATTGCGCTCGCCTGTTCTGCCAACGATGTATCCGGCCATCGGAGCAATCAACGAAAATGTAAGCGGCCGAGCAATCACCAGCCAGCCAATGTGCGAAGGCTTGTAACCGAGTCCGTTTTCAAGCAACTGTGGCAACAACAAAAAACTTCCCATGTAGGCCATGTTCATGAGGCCCTGCGTTGCAACAGGAAACGCAACGTTTCGGGTGCGCAACCATTTGACGGGAATCAATGGATCGGATGCAGTTTTTTCGATCTGGTAAAAAATCAACAATGCTGCGACGCCAGCAATACCACTTGCTAATGTCGCCGCACTTGTCCATCCCCACGAATTTCCGCGGTTGATCGTGAGCAAGATCAGCACCGAGCCGGCCCCAAGAGCTGCAGAGCCCTTCACATCAAAGCGCACGTTCTCTTGGCGATCAGTGTCGGGCAATAATCTGTACGACACCAGCGCACCCAGCACACACAATGGTGCTTGCACCAAAAAGATCACGCGCCACCCAAATATTTCTACAAGCGGTGTGCCTGCAACAACACCAAGCACGGGTGCACCGGCGGTAACAAAACTCCAATACCCGAGTGGTCGCACTCGTTCGTCGGCACGAAACATGCGGTTGATGTATGCCATCGCCGACGGCCCTGTTGCTGCACCTGCTGCGGCCGACAGCGTGCGAAACACAATCAACGAAACTGCGTTCCAAGCAAAGGCACTGATGAGCGAGAAAATTCCTGCAAAAAGTAATCCGCCTACAAACATGCGCTTGTGACCCCACAAGTCACCCGATTTGCCGAATGCCGGACCAACTACGCCAAATGCGAGTAATGGTGCAGTAATTGTCCAACTCAATACCGTCACGCTGCTTCCAAGACTGTCTGCAACAGTTTTGAGCGATACCACCAGCAGCGTGATCGTAAAACTCACCGTAAATACCGACGCCAGCAACACGCCAAGGGTGGCTTTGCGGTGAGTTAAACCAACGGTCTTTGCAACCTTGCCCTTAAGCAAGCGCGACCAGGGAATGATTGAAATCTCGTCAACACCACCAGAGTCAATAATTCCGACTTCATCATCGAGCGACTTTGCGAGATGCTCGTTCTTTTTCACACTTCCACAATAATGCGGTTACAACTTCATTGGCGATGTCTTAAGGGAAAACTAAGTCGATCGTTGCGCCGCGTGGCACCTGATCTCCATTGGTAATCGCTTTGTCACCCACAAATGCCTTGCGCAATTTGTAATTTGGTTTACCTGTGACTTTTCCCACAACAAAACCGGCTTCAAGCAGTCGAGGTTCTACTGTCGCAAAACTATTTCCAATGATTCTTGGCATCTCTACTAAATCTGGTCCGAGTGAAAGTGCATAGGCCACCTGAGAATCTCGTGCTATCTGTGTTCCCGGAACGACAGACTGCGCACCGATCAACCCCTCAGCAGCAGCGTTGCTCTTGGCTGCCGGAGTTTCGACCAACACCAAACGCAAATCATTCATCACTACCTGTGCTTGTTCGAGTGACAAGCCAATGAGAGATGGCATCTCGCGGGCTGCTGGCCCTGTCGAGACCAAAACGTCAAGCGCAGTACCGCGCAACACTTTGTCGCCAGGAAGCAAACTTGGTTGCTCTGGTACGAGCCATGAAATTACTGTTCCAGCCGCAATGTCTTCACTCGGTGAATCCTTCTGCGTTGGCACCAACTCAAGCGCTGTCAGTGTGTCGATCGCTTCTTGCAGAGTCGCACCTTCCAATCCTGGCAATTCGGCAAGCGATGGTCCTTGAGAAATGACGAGCGTCAATGTCTTGCCTTCTTGCAGCGACTCACCCATTGGTGGCTCAGTGCGAATCACGAGTCCGGCTGGCACTTCGTCGCTGCGTTCTGCTGTGACAACGATCGTCCATTTGAGAGGCACGAGCAAATTTTGCGCTTCGCCCTCGTTCATCTCGGCAAATGAAGGCACCGTGTGGGAGTGCTTTGCAAATACCCGATACGAAATGCCGCCCGCCATGAGCAGCGCCACAACTGCACCGATAATCACAAATCGTTTATGACGCTTGATTTCGTCTGGATTCACAATAAAAATTGGCTCGTCAGATTGATTAATCACCATCTTCGGATCTGTACCGGCAATTGGCACAACGGGTCGAGCAATCTCTCCCGTTCGGTCAACAATCTTTTGCTCAATAACGGTTTCAAAACTCTTTGACTCAAGAGGCTCTATCGGCTGAGGCATCGGCATCTTGTCGGCAATCGCAGCAAACGCGCGACCAAAGTCGATGGCACTGAATCGCTCGTTGGCTTCGGGCCTTCCAGCACGCTCAAGCGGCGCTGCAATCGGGCCCAAGTCGGCCGAGACTGGCAACAATTTGTCGATGCGTGCTGCAAGTGTGATCGCTGCGGTGTCGCCCACAAACGGCAGTGTTCCTGTAATCATTTCGAGCAATGTGAGTGCAAGCGAATACACATCGCTCTGCTCTGTTGGCTGTTGCCCTGTTGCGATCTCTGGTGCTGCGTAACTGGCTTGCTCAATACTCATTTGATCGGAGTGAACAATGCGCTTCAAGCCCAAACCCGCAAGCCTTACCCGCAAGTCATCTCCCAAAAATATGTTTGCGGGTCGCACGTCGCCATGCACCCAACCTTTGCCATGCAAAAAGTGCAATGCTCGACAAACATCGAGCCCTACGGCAAGTGCCTGAGAAGGCGTCAGTTTGCGACCACGATCCAAAATCTCTCGCAACGTTCCACCTGCATAATGCTCGAGCACAGTAAACGCATAGAGCGTTCCGCCAACTTCTTGTGTTCCCCAGTCATCAATAGACGCAAGTGATGGGTGCGACATGCTTGCAAGCATCTGGGTTTGGCGCTTAAACAATTCGACTGCATCCGCGATGAGCACCACTCCTGCGTCCAAATCGATAAGCGATTGTGTAGTCAAGACTCGCACCACAACCCGCTTTTGGCTTCGCACGTCGGTGGCGTCATACACCGCCGACTCGCCAGATCCTCCGCTTCGAGAATCTCCGATGAGATATCGGTTGGAAAGTATTGAACCAACCAAAGGATCTTGTGTATTCATGAGCCATTAAACATAGTCCAGAAACGCCCTTTTGCTGAGTGCCTTGTGACCATTGCCTCAAAACTCTTGCACATCACGGCAAATCGGCGAGAATAGAAAGGTGAAAAAAATTGACTACAAATTGCTGATCATCAGCATCGGCATTTCTTCTGGGCTCGTGATGTTCGTGCTCGGTTTAAGCACCGGCCTCACTGGTCGTGATGCAACAAATCTTCCTGCAGCTATCGAGCAAATTTCACCAGGTCAAGGTGAACGCGTGCTTCGACAATCACAAGTTATTGTCGACTTTGTAGAGGGATACACCGCGACGTTGACGATCGATGGAATTGAGCTGCCAACTACGCGCCTTGACGAGATTGTCGCAACCGGAAAACAAATTACTCCAGGAGCACAAATCACCTTGCCTCCTACGGCAATTTTCGACGCTGGCAACTACATCATCAGTTATCTTCCACAACCTGGCGCACCAATAGCCGAACTCGTTCAGGGTCAACACACTGGCAGTGTTCGCTTTTGGCTAATCAAAGATGGCGAAGGTTCGTCGCGCACATACTCCTGGACGTTTTTTACTGACTAGTTACTACGTGCGACTATTGCGTGAGAGTTCGATACTCATCTGCAGTAATCAAGCCCTCAAGCATCTCGTTGTACGAGAGTTGCACTTCATACAACCAGCCTGCACCAAACGGGTCAGAGTTCATCAACTCGGGTTGATCGAAAAGTAATTCATTTACCAGCACTATGGTGCCACTCACTGGCGAACCGATGTCGCTCACACTCTTGCTGCTCTCGACTTCGACAACTGCTCTGCCAGCAACAACAGAATCACCAATTGATGGCAATTGCACATCAACAATTTGCCCGAGCGCATCTTGTGCGTGATCAGTGATGCCCACTCGCGCCGACTCTCCGTCGACAAGCACCCACTCATGATTTTTCGAGTACAAGAGGCCGTCAGCGATCTTCACGCCACAACCCTAATTCCACAACGAACATTCACGGCACTATGCTGAGACCAGCAATTCTTGCAAGCACTCGGAAGCACGGAATCGCTGATAACGACATGATCCATGCAAAAAAGCATGCAATTCGATCGCTCAATTTTGAGCGAGTTGTGGATGTGCCTTTTCGCATCTACTCCGACATTGAGCTTGCGGAGTTAAAAATTTTGGCTTTGTCAGGCGAGCTTCAACCCGACGATGAACCTTGTGCTTTTTGTATTTGGCAAGAACAAGTTGAGTATCGCCAGATGCCACTAGCGCACCAAGCGGAATACGTGCGTCTGTATAGCTCTCACCAAACGGTCGCAGACCAACCTTAGGTAATTGTCGGTGGCATTCATGTACACCGAGTGGCAACAATGCTTGTGGCTACCTACGGCCCGGGCACCACATTGTTTGTGCCAAACGCACGTATTGGTCGAACTCTAAATGGATTCGCAGGTGGCTTGTTGTTACCACTGAGTGTTTGTACTCGATCAAATTGCTGGCCATCCATAAAATACTGCATCCACGCCGTTGAATTGTTGTAGTCAGTCGATGTCCAGTAATAGCCCTTGTTGAATCCACCGACCGGTGTGTTTTGCCCACCCACTCGGTTTTGCGCGAGACGGTTGTACGCCAGATCCAATTCATCCTTCGAAGGCAAAAACCAGTCGTCCGCGCCACTGCAGTTCAAGTCTTCGGCAAACCTGGCTGCGTATGTGCCTGCACCTAATGCAAGAGTGATGACGCGTGTATTGACTTTGCCCATGCCAACACCTTTTGCAAGCACTCGCAATTCGGCTGCGGTCTGTCCACTTGAGTCCTTATATACAGTCTTTGCATTACCCGCAGGACGCCATGGCAACTTCACGCCTTCACACGCTTGTGGCGCCATTTCTAAATAGCGACCCCAGAATTCATTCTTGCCTGCGTCGTAAAAAACAATGCCACCACCAGGCCCAATATCACCGACATTGCATATGGTGTTTGCGCCTCCCGCACTACAAGTCGGGTTTGCAGTTGATGTCGCAACAGCATGCAACCTCGTCCAACCGAAGCCAGTAGAAGGAAACGCAGAAACGCCAATCACCTCAAATGGTGTTGCCTTGAACCCCGATCCAACATGAACCGGGCTCTTCAAGAAGTCTTTGTTGCCAGCAAGTTTTGGAATAATGCCGTTGGCATCGGTGAATTGCGTGCCATCTTGAAACAGCTGGTACCACGCAAATGTTTCGCTTGCTTCTGTCGAAGACCACATCGGTGCTGCTGCATACTTCAGTCGAGTATCACCAGAAACTTTCCAATAGTTATACAGTGCGTCAAGCTCATCTTTGGATGGAAGATAAAAATTACTACTAAAAGTAGAATTCGCCTGTCTTGCGTACACGGAACTCGCATCGAATGACAATTCGTAGCTGTTGCCCCGACCCATGCCGAGCTGCTTAGTGGCAAGACGCTCGGCCTGGGTTCCCCTCCCGGTCCATGTACCCCAAATGCCCTTGGCTGGCACTGAAGTTGTCTTCGCTTCTAAAAAGCGCCCCCACCATTGCAACGAACCGGCGTCGTAATACACAATGCCGCCGCCAGGCCCAACATCGCCGACCTTGCAGTTGACGCCATCAGCTGTGCAAGTTGCCGCACGCACAGGTGCTGGCCCTACAGCAATAAGCGATCCGCACATCACGACGCTTGCAAACAACACAGCAAAACGGTGGTTCATTTTTTTACTTTACCTAGTTTTTCCGTCAAATAAGTGAAATGAATCGACGAGTGCGCGGGACGTCCATGCCGACCCTCATCTTTCTTAGCGACCAGCAAGTGACTCGGCTCCATCGCTCAGTCGCTGAGCGAGCCACGCCAGCGGCAGCGAGATGGCCATTACCACTGTGGCCACCACTGTCACATACGGCAGCACATTGGGTCGCGAAAAGTTATTCAAAATCCACTGTGGCAATGTTTCTACTCCAGAGCCTGCGGTAAACGTGGTCACAACAACTTCGTCAAAACTCAATGCAAACGCCAAAATTCCGCCAGCAACAACACTGCCCGACATTAGTGGCCATGTCACATATCGAAATGTCTGCCACCCAGTCGCACCCAAGTCACTCGATGCCTCGGCCACATTTGGTGCCATGCGACGAAGCCGAGCAGCCACGTTGTTGTAAGCAATGACAATACAAAATGTTGCATGACCTGCTACAACCGATACCAAGCCCAAGTCCCAGCCAAATCGCATGAACGTATTGCGCATAGCAACTCCAGTGACGATGCCCGGCAATGCGATCGGCAGAACCGCCAAAAAACTCACTGTGTTCTTTCCATAAAACGAAAAGTTCTGTAATGCAAATGCCAATAGCGATCCAAGCACCACTGCAATCAAGACTGCCAGAGTCGCCAACTTGATCGACGTGAGCAATGCATGCCGCGCACTCTCCACATCCAAAATTGTCGACCACCATCGCGTGGTGAACTTTCTGGGTGGCCAAGAAAATGAGTTCGACGAGTTAAACGACAGCACCACTACCAGCACAAGCGGCAGATACATCGCAACAAGCACGCCGTAGGTAGCCATACGAAGCGAAATTCGAGATGTTCGTGATACTTGCATTACAGGTTCTTAAAGGCGCCAAGTCGCGCCATCGCTGCCAGGTACACGAGCATGATTCCCACCGGCCACAGGGTAAACGCAGCTGCCAGGGGTTGATTGGGCGCGAGCAAAACTCGCTCAATGATGTTGCCAATCATCTGTGCAGTCCCGCCAACCACTTTTACAGTGATGTAGTCGCCAAGAGATAACGCAAACGTAAAAATACTTCCAGCAGCGATTGAAGGAATCAGCATCGGCATGATTACTGACCAAAAAGTTCGTGCAGACCCTGCGCCCAAGTCACTCGATGCGTCAAGCAACGAATTGGGCAAGCGCTCAAGACCGGCATATACGGGCAACAACATATAGGGAAACCACAAGTAGGTCAGAGTGAAGATCACTGCAACATATCCAAAGCCTGGCGACCAACCAACCACACTCTTTAAAAACCCGCCAGACCCAAACTCGCTTCCGGGCTCAAACATCGCACGAAGCGCATACACCTTGACTAAATATCCAGACCACAGTGGCAACAACATCGCCACGATCAATCCCCGCTTTGTCCAGCGCGATGCCAAACGCGAAATATAAAAAGCCACCGGCAGAGCAATCACCAAACACAACACCGTGACTGCCGCCGCTATCAGCACACTGCGCAACATCAGACTGCGGTACGCACTCTTTGTTACCACCGCCGAAATATTGCTAAAAGTCAATTGACCGTTCGACTTGCCCGTAAATTCGTCAAGCTTAAAAAAAGCACTTGCCACCAGCAATGCAAGCGAACCGAGGTACACCACCACCAGCCATGTGAGCGGAGCTCCAAGTACGGCAAACAATCTTGCTAGAGGACGAGCGCGGAAGAAAGCCGTAAGCCTTCTTGCCGCGCCCGCCACTGCTGTCATCTAGTCGACTGCGATTATGCGCGCAGTTCGTTCCATGCATTTACCCATTCGGTAAATGGCACACACTCTACGTCTGTACGTCCATCGAGACATGTGCTCGTTGGTGTTGTCCAGTACCACACATTTTCAAAGTATGACTCATCTGCCGCGTGATAGGTCGTGCAATGATTTTTATCAGCAGTCAAGTCACAAGATTTGGCATTTGATGGTGCTTCACCGAACCATTCGGCAACAGCAGCATTGGCCGTTGGCGAAATGATGTGGTCCATCCACATGTACATGCAGTTTGGATTCTTCGCCTTGGACGAAAGCATCCACGTGTCTGACCATCCTGTTGCACCCTCTGTTGCCTTTACCGCAGTGATCGATGGCTTGTTGGCTGATGCCAAGTTGACAATGACCTGCCACGATGTGCCGAGAGTAATCGAGCCGGCCTCAAGCGATGCCTGCTGGTCTGTGTATAACGACCAGTATTGAGCGACCATTGGCTTTTGCACTTTGAGTGCTTCAATCGCTGCATCAAATTGTTTCTGATCCAATGCATAAGGATTCGTGATCCCCAAATCCGGCTGTGTTGCCATCAGATAGATCGCAGCATCTGCGATATAGATCGGCGCGTCATAGACCGAAATTTTTCCACTGTATGGGCTTGCTGGATCGAACATGTCTCGGATCGAAGTTGGTGCTGCACCAGCCTCCGAGTTGTAGGCCATAACGTTTGCACCACGTCCGTGTGGAACACCATACGAAACGCCATCTTGACTATTCCATTGGCGCATCTTCAGGCCTTCATATACATCTGCGTAATTAGGAATCAGGTCGGTGTTGACTGGCGATACATCTCCACCAGCAATCAATCGCAATGACGCGTCCCCGGAAGCCGATACTCCGTCGTACTCGCCGCTCTGCATTAACTCCACCATCTCATCAGATGTGTTGCCAATCTTGACATTAACTTTGCAACCGGTTTCCTCTTCGAAGCCAGTCACCCAGTCGACAGCAGGATCGGTCGAACCATTTTCCACATATCCGGCCCACGCAATCAGGTTGACAGCACCCTCGCCATCGCCCAGTTTTGTCATTGTGGATGAGCCACCATCACTCGAACCACCGCATGCAGCCACTGAAATAGCTGCAAACAACGAAATTCCTATGAACTTTGCTTTACTTCGCATATTTCCCCCAATGGTTGTTAGTTGCTAATTGTTGAGAGTCAGCCAGACATCTTCTCCAACCAACATTCCCTTATATTCTTCACTTGCCCCTATACCGATAACAGTAGTTTGCTTGTCAACTGACACATGAATACGGGTATCAGCACCCAAATATTGCACGGCTATTACACGTACCGACATCCCATTGGCCATTCCAGTCTTTGAAAGCCGAATCTGTTCGGGCCTGATCGCCACCATTGAACCCGTCGCTTTCAGTGCGTCTCCGAACAAAGCCTTTGCTCGGTCTGCAGTGAAAATATTATTTGTTCCAACAAATTGAGCGACAAAGCTTGTCTCCGGTTTTTCATATATCTCTCGAGGTGTGCCTACTTGCTCGATACAACCTTCATTGAACACGGCGACTCGGTCGCTCATCGATAATGCTTCGCCCTGATCGTGTGTCACATAGACAAAAGTGATCCCCACACGCTGCTGAATTGCCTTCAACTCCACTTGCATCTCTTCACGCAACTTCAAGTCGAGAGCACCAAGAGGTTCATCGAGTAGCAATACCTTCGGCTTGTTGACCAACGCTCGCGCCAATGCCACTCGCTGGCGCTGTCCGCCCGACAATTGACCCGGCTTGCGATCACCAAAACCTCCTAAGCGAACTACGTCGAGCATTGCTCTAGCACCAGCAGCCCGCTCGACTTTGCCAACTTTTTTCACCATCAACCCATATTCGACATTTTGCTGCACAGTCATGTGTGGAAACAGTGCATAGTCCTGAAATACCGTATTGACATCTCGCTCAAAGGGTGCCTTTGCTGTCACGTCTTTTTGGTCAATAAACACACGACCGCTATCGCTGAGTTCAAATCCTGCAATCAATCTCAGTACTGTCGTCTTGCCAGATCCCGATGGTCCGAGTATTGAAAAAAACTCGCCAGCCTTCATGCTCAAGTCAACCGAATGCAATGCGGTTACGGCACCATAACTTTTTGACACCCCTTCAAGGGTCACCGAGCTTCCTGTCTTATCGCTGCTCACAATGACAAGACTAGTGAATGACTCCGAGTTGCTGCTTTTCTTTGAGCAACTTTTCGCGCTCTGCCTTGAGCCCATCGACATATTGCTCGTTGCGTCCGAGTGCAACTGCCACACCAAAAGCCAATCTCCGCTGCATATTGGCAATACCGGCGCTGTCGGCAGCAATTCCATAAATCTTTTGCCTGTTGCTCACCGGTAAATACACCACCACGTTGTTCATCAACGGTTCAGTTTTATGCGACACAAGTTTGCTCCATTGAAAATCATGCGTCACACTCTTGCCCACAAACACACCACGCACCGTTGTCACAATAAATTCGCCTTCGTCGAGCAGCTCTGGTTCGGCCCCGTCTTCCGTCTGATTGTTTTCGATCAATCCCACCACCGACAATGTGGCCAACAAGTGTTCGTCCTGTTGCAACACGATTGAGTCGGTGGCATGTTCTGCATCGTGATCTTTGTATGTCGAAAAGAAGTCGATTTCATCGGTCACCATGGTGATCTCGGCATCGATTATCGCCATGTCACGTTTGTGGACTGGCTGCATATTCTGCTTTGACGTTGTAGTGGCTTTGGCACGTTTGCGACTACGCCTCACTAACCACACGATGATCACCAGCGCAACGAGAGGAGAAACCCAATTCATCGAGCAGTTACTTCATCCCCATCCAACGACCGAGCTTGCTGCGTCGGCCTTGTCGTGTGAGTGGAACGCCGGTTGCTCGAGAAATCTTGCGCTTGGCTTTTGTTACGCCCAAAGCGCGTTTCCATGAGAAGGTAAGTCCTGGTCCGAGTTTCATGGCCTCAACCTATACCCGCCGTGTTGCACGGTGCACAAACCCCAACTTCATCTCCACATCTGAGGTATAGATACCCTCCAGCCTTTTGAAGACCGTCAACATATGTTGATAGACTCATGACATCAATAATTCCAAAAAGAATAAAGCAACACGCGATTATTCAGCGATGTTCGAAAATTTTGACATCAAGAATGCGCATCTACTGACACCATCCGAAAGCGCTCTCTTCCAAATTCGATTTGAGAAGGCAATTTTCGAAGATCAGATTCTCGAATCGGTGAAGACTGCCCGCAAAGCCAATGTCTCTTGGCGCAAAATCGGTATCGCCATGGGGGTCTCTGCACAAGCTGTGCACCGCAAGTACTCGCCACTTATTTAACGCAGGTGCGCAGCCTCGTTAATGCTCATAATCGATCGCTCGCCAGAACGCGCCGCCATCACTCGATGTATCGATGTGTATTGCGGATAAAAAAAGCCAACATGGGTCTCGATACCCAGAACATGCGCCAAGTATTGATTGATCACTCCGCCGTGACACACCACGACCACACGTCCACCTGGGTGCTGATCGATGATCTCTTCTACCGACGCCACCACTCGAGCCTTAAACACTGACGGTTCTTCGTCTATTCCGTCCCACTCACCACGCAACAACTTTTCCCAACGGGGATCATTGGTAGCACGCAACTCTTCCATAGGCACATACTCGCTCGAGTTGCGATCAAACTCGGCAACGCCTTCGCTCACCACTGCCTCGAGCCCCAACACTTTGCACAACGGACGAGCAGTCTCTAGTGCTCTGCGCAGCGGGCTCACATAGATCGCCTCGATTTCTTCAACACCCAAATATGCAGCCATCTTGGCTGCCTGCTCGTGACCCTCGGCCGCTAGCTCGGGGTCGGCAATACCCGTTTCCAATTCAACACGCAACGGCAATGCATGCCGAACTAAAACGATTTCCACGTGACGAATCTAATTGACTGAAGCCGAATTACATCAACTCTGCCAAGTTGAGTTCGCGCACGGCACGGTCAAACCGCTCGTTCATCATCTCAATCAGCAGTCGCTCACGTGGGTTATTCAAGTCCATGCCTCGCGACGCAATCACGGGGTACGCCAAACAAAACAATGCGCATCGTCGATACTGCAACCACAAATCTTCAGCGTCCACTACCAATCCAGCAGCTGTCAGGCCTGCAATCCAGCGATCAAAGAGTTCTCGTTCATATTGCGACGCATCTTGCTTGGTCAAACTCTGTGTCACAAAGTAGGCCACGTCATATGCGCCGGTGCCACTGCCGAGTAACTGAAAATCAATCACCACTGGCTCGCCTGCTTGATTAAACAAGATGTTGTCGGCGCAATAATCGCCATGACACAATGTGTTAGGACCTGTCACCAGCGATTGCAACAACGATGGCAACCGCTCTGCAAACTTTGGCCCAATTTCCATAATCGATGCAGGCAACTCCATTTCCTTTGTCAGTTTTTCCCAGCCTTCACCAAACACAAATGGCAGCACTGCAGGATAAATCGGGTCACCCAAACTGATTGTTGCTCCCGCTGCAGACAACTCGTCTCCGCGTCCCCACCACTTGGCATGCAACTTTGCTGCAGCATCTATCACCGCACGAGCATCAGTAATCGAGATGCCTTCATTTTGATCAACGATTCGCAATCCACACAAATCTTCCATCACCACTACAAACTGGCTCGTTGCCTCATCAACCTTCGCCAAGAACGCCACAGGAACCACAATTGGCATCTCGTTGCACAGCGAACCAAAAAAGTTTGCTTCTCGTATATACATGCGCAACATCGTGCTTGTAAACACTGCTGCCTCATCGAGTGCTGGCAATTTCACAATCACCGATGACGGACAATTTGCTCCATTGAGTTTTAGTCGATACAACGCGCTCGATATTCCGATGCCAGCACCAATCTGCTGCACATCCATCGAGTCGACATCCCAACCCAATTCACTCTTCAGCCACATCTCATCGACGTCGCCAATAACCCCCGGAATTTGTGCCCCCACGACTACCCCCTAAGACTCAACACTACTGACAGAAAATTCTTAGGCAAAAACCAACGAGATGCCTGTACGCCCAGGCACTTCAAGAGGCCTAAAAAGACGTCGTCATTACATTGGAATGGTGACACTTGTGCGCAGGCCACCAAGCGGACTGTGCGACATTGTGAGCACACCTCCGTGTCGTTGCACAATTGAAGACAATATCGACAGTCCAAGTCCAAATCCGCCGCCAGATTGAGAATGAGCTCTGTCAAACCGTTGAAATCCCTCGGAGCTTCGCGCATACATCTCTGGGCTCAAACCGGGTCCTGCGTCATCAACGACAAGAATGGCAACGCCATCCTGTTCAACTAACGACACTCCAACATCGGCATCAGTGTTCGTGTGTCGCACAATATTGGACATCAGATTGGACAGGATCCGTTCAATTTGTTCACTATTGCCCTGCACCTGCACATCGGTCGCGACCGTTGACGACACTCTGCGCTGCGGTTGTTGTGCTGTCAAGTCTCGTACATGATCTGTGACCATTTCCGACAGGTCCACAACATCTACTTTGTCCTGGTTCACTTCACCAAGTTCGGCCAACAACAAGAGATCGTTGATGATCACATCCATACGTTTGCTCTCCGATTTCAAGCGCCGTATCGCTCGCTCACGTTGTTCGTCAGATAATTCTTGTCCACTGAACAAAATGTCGACATAACCGCGGACGACGGTGAGCGGAGTACGCAGTTCATGCGAAGCATCGCCAAGAAATTCGCGCATGCGCTGTTCGGACAATGATGTGACAGTCACGGCCGCTTGTAATTCGTTGGTCATCGCCCGAAGCGCAGAGGTCAGTTCGCCGACCTCATTGGTCCGCGCCGACACTGGCAACTCAACGCCGAGATCTCCACTGGCGATTGCAGTTGCGCTCTCGGTGATTTGTGTAATTGGATGCAATTCACGTCGCAGTGCAAACCAAGTCACGAACACGGCAATCAGCGCGATTCCCGCTGATACCAGCAGGCTTTGTAGCAAAGAATCAATGAATTGTTTGTTCACGTCTCTCAATGAAGTTCCAATGACGATCCACTGACCTTCCCCGCTCGCAGTAGCGCGAATGCGTAGAGACGTCAACCCATCGACGGTGAGAGGTTGCTCGATCGCTCGATTGACAGTGGCTTGCGACAACTTTGGTAGCAGCAACGCCTTGCTACCGTCAACACCCTCGACCACAGTGAACGGGTCTGTATCCGCGAAATAAATCTCACCGATGATTGGAATCGGAGTGGTTCCAACTGCCCCAAGCAGAGTTTCAACATCGTTGTTTGGGTCTGCTGAAATCTTTGCGGTGATTCCCCCCAATAGGTCGTCGATTCGGTGGATCTCATTCGACCGCGACAACCATGCCGTGGCACCACCAATAAGTACACCACTCACGACAAGTGCAACACCCAGAGTGGCGGCAAGCCGCGTTCTTAACTTCACTCGATCTTCTTTGGATCCACGATCTTGAAACCAACTCCGCGAACCGTTATCAAAAACTGATCCCCCTGATGATCGAGTTTCTTACGCAAGTACGACACGAAAGTTTCGACCACAGTCGTATTGGAATCAAAGTCAATCCCCCAAACTGCATCAAGAATTTGTTGTTTGGAAACAACGCGGTTCTTGTTTTCCATCAAGTAACGCAACAGTCGAAACTCGGTTGCTGAGAGTTCAACCACTTCATCACGAACGGTCACTTGATGGACATCGAGATTCATCTTTACAACGCCACACAGCAACACGACCTCGTCATTGGTCCCAGATGTCCGCTTCAAAACAGCCGCCACGCGCAGAAGAAGTTCTTCGAGCCCAAATGGTTTCTTGACATAGTCATCGGCTCCAAGACGCAAACCAGTGACGGTGTCTTCGCGTGAGTGCCTTGCGGTGAGCAAGATGATCGGGGTCATGATGCCGGCCTGACGCATTCGCTCGAGCACCTCAAACCCGGTCATGTGTGGCATATTTACATCGAGAATCACAAGATCGGGTTGCTGGTCGCGAGTAATAGTCAATGCGCTGGCACCATCACCCGCTCGCAACGTGCGATATCCAGCCAAGTGCAATGCGTCGACAATAATGTCGCACACAGCTTCCTCGTCATCAACCACAAGAACGAGATGTGACCCCATGTATTCCTCCGAAAAGGCTTATTTCTACGTCTTTGTAATTTAGCCTCTCTACAAGACTCTGAAGACTTACCAATCGAATTCACATGAAATCCACAAGATCGCCACTTAGAGTAACTATCAATGACAATTCCCAACGCCAAGTTTGAGTTAACCATGAGCAAAAAGTTCTTAGTTGCCTTAGCGACTTCCTTAGTGCTTGCAAATGGAACCTCAACGGCGTTTGCATCAAGTGGGTCCAATTCTGATAACAGCGGTTCGTCAACCACTCTTCCTGCCGCTCGAAACAATAAAAATTTGACGAGCGAACAGAAGGCAGCACAGAAGAAACTCGAACAGGACGTGTTTAAGGCCGAACTTCGAACATACCTTCTGAAGCGAGCGGAAATTGAAAAGACATTTAAAAACGACATGGCCAATGCTGGAAAGAGTTTCAATATCGCGCTCAAATCAGCAAACACCTTTGCTGCGCGTAAGGTTGCTCGCGATGCCTTCGTGACTGCAGGCAACCTTGCTCGCCAGATCTATCAGAACGCGCTGAACGAACTCGGTGCTCCGCCTGCCAAACCCGGCAAGCCGTAAGTCATCAATTATTCCGAAGACTTACCAATGAGTTTCACAAGAAACTGACAATTTCGTTTTGTATGGTGAAAATTAAGAAGCAAAACCTACAAAAGGAGAAACCGAAATGAAGAAGAAATTCATTGTCGCTGTTGCCACAACACTCATACTTGCAAATGGGGCTCCGGTCGCATTCGCGGATAACGGATCTGGCTCCAGCAACTCCGAACAATCGACAAAGAGTGACGACAATCGGGAATTCCCCAAGATGACCGATGCTCAGAAACTTGCCTTCGAAGCTGCACGCGATGCCTACAAAGACAAGCGTGAAGTGATTCTCGACGCGTTTCACACCTCAATGGAAAATGCCAAGAATGCAGCTGAAAAGGCGCGCGAATTGGCAACCACCGACGAGGCCAAAAAGGCAGCCGCAGCAGCCCTCCAAGTTGCAGTGAACACGGCAACCCAAGTCAAAACCGATGCCCTCAAAGCCCTCGGTCAAAAACCGGAAAAACCAGTGTTGACAGCCGAGCAAATTGCCGTAATCACCAAGTACCGCTCGGACATGACTGCCTTCGCAGCGGCACGTAGTGCCTATAAAGACAAGCGTGAAGTGATTCGCGAGGCATTCAAAACTGCCAAAGAGAATGCCAAAGATGCATACAAGGAAGCGCGCAAATTGGCAACAACCGACGAGGCCCGCAAAGCCGCTTGGGTGACATTCAAGACCGCAATCAGCGACGCAATACAGACTTTTGAGGTCGCCCGAACTGCACTTGGTGAATCACCTGAAAAGCCAGAGAAGCCAGACTTCGGGAGTTAATTCAAGAAGTAATCAGGATCAAATAATTTAGTGAGGTCCCCCGATTCACCCGCCACTCGTGTACAGCGAGTGGCGGGTTTTTCGTTTCCAGGATGAACTCCGTCGAACTAGGTCGAAGTAGCCCGTCGACTCATGATTACGCCGAGCAATGTTGCTATGAAACCGATTGCCGCGATAACGATTGACCAAGTCTGTAAACGACTCGTCACAAAGAGCACCAGCGCTTCAAAGAGAGGACCACTACGATCTCCGCCGAACGTCACATTGCGAGCAACATTGGCTACCACGGTAAGCGCAATACCCCAGAAGAGAAACCGAATCCCTATCCTTCGAAGACGGTGCCATTTGCCGTCAACACTCATTAGCCACGAAATTGCTAACAGCGCTAGCCCTCCAAACAAAAGCGCCCATACAACAACGCGCACCGCGGTGATAAATCCGCCCACGTTTAGGTTCCAATCATCTTGCGAAATCTCGAGCGGGTCAACCTGAGGTGACAAGATTTGTACAATCTGAGGATCAATGGATCGGATTACCGAAAAAGCCGAATCCACAAATACCTGAATATCAATCGTGGCACTCGGCGCGTCGTTGATGAAAACTTCGTAGGCGCTAGCGACAGAGTCACTGGCAGCGTTACGAAGATTGTTGTCGTTAAGACCCACCTCAACGGCATCGACAACCCGATCATGTGCAACGCCGATTACAGTTCTTGCGAAGTTATCGCCGCCCTCCTCCAAGGTGTCCACAAGTTCTTCGGCAATTGCGCGGCGCACATCCTCGCGCGCTAATGCCGATCGAATTGATGACGAAGCCGCAGCACTCGATCCGATAAAACTCAAAACAAAAAAACCAAGTACAGAAATAATTATTGCAAACGTCCCGATCGCACCGATAAGGCTTGCCCCAATTCGCCTGCCTCGGTGCGACGAGGGCGTTACTTGTTGATCAATCTCGGGATGCATTACTCGTTACATTATCCATGAGGGCGGACGCTTCTTGAGAAACACAGTGATCCCCTCTTGCACCTCACCGGACTCATACTTCGACAAAGTCAACGGCCAATTCACCAAGCTTCGCACCGGTCGCTGGTGGCTCTCAGCGACGCGCCAGGCAAAGTACAGAGTTGTCGCCGGGCGCGTTCAGCACCCGACGACCACTCAATTTTCTCTACTTAACTTATTAGTAAATTGCGGTCAGCGTGACAGCAATTGTTGCAACGGTAATGACCAAGGCGTAGATCTGGTAGATCATCCAAGGCTGCTTTGAACCATTCTTGCCCGATGCCGTGGCTGCTTCTTCTGCACTCATGTCTTTCACTGAATTCTCAGCTGTCTTCAATCCGTTGCTGGTGAAGATCCACGCTGTAACTGAAGTGATTACGGCCGAAAATGCAACCAGTCGCTTGATGCTGTCGTTTGCATTCGCAACATCACCAAACACAATGATTGCAATGAGAGCAATCGATGCGATTTCGTATGCGACTGAAATTCCCATATTCAAACGCCCAAGTGCTGCTGACCTATTTTTTGATTCTTCCATAATGTATTTCCCCCTTTTGTAGTTGTTGTTTATTGATTTCGCTAATTAGGCGATCTTTATCATGTGGCGCTGCACAACTGTGCCGGCCATTGCAAACTTGCCGCCTTCTACAAATTTGGCCATCAGTTCAGTACTTGCATTACTTTTCGTGCGTGCTGCATCCAGAGCTTCGCCATTTGCGTAACCGCTGAACATTCCAACACCACCCAATAGGCCAACACTTGTGTGAACGACATTGACGTCGACTCCAGAAATTTTGCTGCTCAATTCTGCATACTCATTGGCCCACTTCAACGTGCCGAGCCAGTCAGCTCCTTGCACCATTTGAAACGAAGCTGCCTGGACAATTGTTCCCATAGGACTTGGTGGCCCTGATACACCACCGCGCACGAAGCTGTAAATAGTGTCCGGCTCTATGGAGATCGTGTACTCACGGAGTTTGCGGTTCGCTACCCACCATTCTTTTATTGCCAAAAGTTTTGCATTCGAATTGAAACGCTCCGTCAATGATTCGTAGCCCACCGTAAATATCAAAGTCCCCATTACATAACCATTTCCCCCAAGCCACACGTTCAGCGGAATATTGTTTGCTTTGCAGATGCTCGAAATTTCTTGCACAATTGGCATGATTTTTGGCAAATCAGCATTTGTTAGCACTGTCCTATTTGATAACAACATCAACTACCCCCATTGGTTGCTTGATGGCACGTATGTACCTGAAATGCACCGTAACACAATCTGCGTGCAGCAAAATCAGGACAATTTTTCTTGACATATCACCACTGGGTCAGTACCGTCACCAACAACATCAATCACTCATGAAAGAGCGGTAATAAAATGGCACAAGTGCTTGCAACAACATATTGGAATGTGGCTCTCGGAAAAGACCTTGAATTCATTGAGGCAAACAAACGAGCCAAGAAGATCCACATGCGTCTTGGTGCATCAAACGCGATGCTTCAACGAGTGAGTGTCGGAGTCAATTCTGGACAATACATCTACAACATGGTGTTCGAGTCCGGTGCTGTATATGGAAAATTTATGGATACGGTCTCAACCGACAGCGAATGGATTGCTCTTTGGGCCGAAGGCGTTGCGAAGCAAATGGCAACACCGACAGGTAATCGCCTTTCGACATTAATTGAAATCTAATTTACGCAACAAAGATTCGTATTGCGTCTAAGGTGCTTCTATGAAGGTCACTCAGTTATGGAAATACCCAGTGAAGTCAATGATCGGATCTACTACTGATTCGGTTTCTCTATCGACGCTTGGCATTGTTGGTGACCGTCACTGGGCAATACGCGATATTGAACGCGGCGGAATTCGTGGCGCAAAGAAAATTCCCCTACTCATGCAGTGTGCTGCACGCCCAGCTAGCGATGGTTCTGCCCACGTCATAATCACATTGCCGAACGGACAAGAAGTCAGTAGTCAAGATGCAAATGTTGATGACGTCTTGAGCACAACGTTTGAACGTCCCGTGTTGCTGCAGTCATTGCCGGCCGAAGGTTCGCTTGGGCATTTTGAACCCGGTGTGCCCGACTCTCACGACATGATGACCGAGATTCGACAGATATTGGGTCGGGAGGAAAGCGACCCACTGCCTGACTTCTCGGCGTTTCCATCAAACATTTCCGATTTTTCAACTGCACCAGGAACTCACTATGACTGCTGGCCATTGCTGGTGATGAGTTCTTCTGCACTTGGAGCGATAAAGAATGCTGTACCAGATTCGGTAGTGGACATTTTGCGATTCCGTCCGAGCGTCGTGGTTGATACACCAGATGAAACGGGACATCCCGAATTTTTGTGGGAAGGCCGTAAAGCGCAATTGGGTTCAGCTGTTGTTGAGTTTTTAAAACCGTGCCCACGGTGCGTCATGATCACGCGTCGTGTTACTCAAGACATTCCGGAAGATCGTGCAATTATGCGTCACGTCATTCGCGAATTAAATCAGGCTGTCGGAATCTACGCCAGTATCGTCACGCCAGGAAAAGTCTCTGTCGGTGACACCCTGACATTTCTCTAAGCCTGGTTAAAACGACTGTGCCTGACACACAAACGCTGGTGGGTAAATCATCTTCTTCCAATCCTGTGATGCCAGCGGTTGCAGCGGCCGCGATCACTATTGTTCTCGGATTGGTAAGGATCATAGAGGTTCGTCGACGCATAAGTTGACTGCTCTCAATCAGATATTATGAGGTGATATGAAAAAACTTCCTCAATTAAAGTTTTCACTTTTGCTGAGTGTGTCATTTATATTGATTGTCGGCGCGTGTTCAAGCGACACTGTTCAAGATTCAGCTTCTGTTACTGATGCGATCGGTACACCCGCCGATACCAATGCGGTCGAAACAACAACTCAAGTCGCCACAACTATCACGACAAGCACGACAAGCACGACAAGCACGACTGACGCAAAAAATTCATCCAGTACAACTGCAAAACCGACAATAACAACAGCAGTGCCCGTGACCACCACATCCTCAGCACCTGCATCTTCGGGTTCTACCCCATCTGTTACAACTAAAGGTCTTGCATTTACACCGACGAGTCTGAGCATCTCAGTTGGTCAATCAGTCGCGTTCGTCGTCAGTTCATCACACACCGTTTCGTGGCAAGACGGTGATCCTGGTCGGGGTGCGACCGACGCAGCCTATTCGCGGACGTTCTCAAAAGCCGGCACCTACTCGTTTTTTTGCACAATTCACACAAGTATGACAGGCACAATCACCGTCAGTTAGTTTCTATTTTTCTTCTCAAGTTACAAAAGTTGAACCATCGCTACGCCAGTAGCTCCGTTTTTTCTAGGTTCGTCGGCATTTCTTCCACCTTGTCAAAGTCGCATAATGGGCAAGTGATTATTGCACTCATGCTTGCACCACTCTGTGTCCGCCACTGCAATTCTTTTCAGGGACAGTTATAAAACCACATTGAAAGAACCCATATGGCGTGGATCTTCATGAGTTACGGCGCGCGCCGAGTTGTATTCGTCCTTGGCCAACTGCTGCCCCGAAGAGCACAATCGCGCAGCCAACGGGCTCATTCCATGTGATTGACTCATTCAAGAACGTAACTCCTAAACCGATAGAAACAATCGGTACCAAAAACATTACTGAGGATGCGATGATCGAGCCCGCAGCCTCGAGAACCTTTAAGTTCCATACAAATGCGATACCACTGCAGATAAATCCAACACAAATCGCTGAACTCACTTGCCACAACGTCTGCGGAGCTTGCTTCACACCAAACAACAAAAACAGCGGCAGCAGCGTGATCGCCGAAAAGCACAACTGCGTTGTGACCAGCACCTCGGTCTTCAAGCCATACGGCAAGATGTATTTTTTTGAATACGGATACGCAATGCCATAACACACCGTGGCGGCCAGCAATGCAAGCATCGCCCACCACGGGTTATCACCTATCCCGTTCCAGACACCAAAAATAGATAAAGCCCCGATGAATCCGATGATGAGCCCAATTATTTGCTCAAACGTTAACTTCTCGCTGCGAAAAACTACTGCCACGAAAAAGAGGGTCATCAACGGAACGATTGACGCGCCAATACCGGCGAGCGCCGAGCTAATTTCGGTCTCTGCCAAAGCGAGCAAGATGCCAAATAGCGAATTGAAAAACAAGGAGAGGATAAATATCCGCGCCAAGATTTGCTTGTTTCGCGGAAACTTCAGCCGAAGCCGCGCGCTGTACAAGACCATAAAGAGTGCGCCGAGGGCATACCTCGTGAAAGCGACTCCAACAGGTGTAAGAAATTCTAAACATCCCTTAATAAAAACAAATGTTGAACCCCAGGCAAATATCACTGCTATGAAATATGGCAACCACGACTTTGTTTTTTCCATGAGCAGTCTTAGGTTAGTGACCAGTCGTTGCAGCTACCTTGCGGGAAGCACCGTGGCCTGGCTGGATCGGTTGCTGCACTGATTAAGGCACGAAACTAGTACGAAATGAACTTGCGGGTTCGCGGGTCGTCAACGCCAAGCAGACGCACCAGCCACCCAATCACCCGAGACTTGTCGAGTGAATCGACTTCGAGCATTGCTTCGATATCGGCCCAATCTTTCGTGCGGTTATACATTGCCTTAAACACCGCCAGAGCATCTGGGCCAAGGACAGGAATGAGTACCCTGGCAAACTTGTGATACTCAACACCAAGCATCACATCGTCATGAAACTCGGCGACATTAAAAAATATGTCGATCGGCGTATCTTCCCAAAACACCCTGATCTGGTCGTTGGCCGCAGCATCTGCCACTTGTGAATCGGTAAAGACAATTCGTTTGGCGAACGCAGACCGCACAACATCGATCTCGCTCGCTAGCAAAAAGATGTTGACATCTATGTCTCGTGTGCCGCGGGGTTCGCCGGTATGAAACGCCAATGCCAACGCCCCACCAAATGCATACGGCAAAGATGCCCCGCTCAGCATCGTATGCACGCCAACAATTTTGCGCTCAAGCGAAATCACTGTGGATCCTGTTGCTGCTCCGTCAACCGCCTAAAACCCGGGAACCCACACGTGCGCGAAGCAGCTCGGTGCGGCAACGCATCGGCAAGTGCCAACACTTCCGACAACCGCTTGCCCGCCAACTTGTGGCGTTCGCGCGCAGCCGTCGAATACAGGGTGATGTTGTAGCCCAGCCCACAAGCGTCAATCAGCCGAGCGAGTGTGTCCACTGTTGGCGAGCGCCGCCCCGACTCGTATTCAACAATCGCCGCCGGCGAAGTGTGGGCCCTGCGCGCCAACTCACGCTTCGAAATGCCCTCGCGCATCCGCGCCTGCGTAATGATGTCTGCCCCAGCCATACACACAGCATACAGAGGGTGTTAT
>QYPH01000093.1 GCA_007279905.1 Actinomycetota bacterium
ACGACCGATGCAGGTGAGCGACGTGTTGTCGTGACGCCACGAGCAAACGATTCCCTAACGGTTGATGCAAGTGTAGACATGGGCGCAATCGGCACACTGAACGAGCCAACGGGCTGGGCGACTCTTGAATGCGATCCGATGCGTCCGGTCATGCATATTTCCGTGGGCAATCCGCATTCGGTAGTTGGTGTGGAAGATGTTGCGATCGTGCCGCTCAAAGAGTTGGGCGAAAAAGTTCCTCAAATCAATTTGGAAATCATTGAGCCCGGCCCGGAAGTGAACGCCATCACGATGCGAGTGCACGAGCGCGGCGCTGGCATCACCCAAGCATGTGGCACGGGTGCCTGTGCGAGTGCGTGGGCTGCAGTGCAGTGGGGCCTTGTGCCTGCGAGCGCGACCGAAGTGATTGTGCACATGGACGGCGGCGATGTGAAGGTGATGGTGAATGAGCCCAAAGCGGGCAGTGTGACGCTCATTGGCAGTGCACAATTTATGTCGAAGCATGTAGTGGAGATTTCATTGTGAGTAACCCGTACCAGCAGGCGCTTGGGCGCACGCTGATCGATCGCACAATTCGCGAACGCATCGTGTTGGTGGGCGTGATTTTTGATGGCCACGATGAAAACGAAACTGAAGAGAGTCTGGACGAACTTGCGCAACTGATCGACACTGCAGGCGCGGTCGAGGTTGCGCGCATGACGCAGCGTCGTGATGCACCAGACTCCACATTTTTCATTGGCAAGGGCAAAGCACAAGAACTGAAAGAACTTTGTTTGGCCGTCGACTCCGACACCGTCGTGTTTGACAACGAACTCACACCCGGCCAGCAGTACAACCTCGAAAAACTATTGGGCCGCACCGCTATCGACCGCACCGCAGTGATTCTCGACATCTTCGCGCAAAATGCACACACGCTCGAAGGCAAGGCTCAAGTCGAGTTGGCTCTCTTGCGCTACAAACTCCCACGATTGCGTCGTGGTATTTCTGAGGCCATGTCGCAACAGGGTGCTGGCATCGGTAGCCGCGGCCCTGGTGAAACAAAACTCGAAGTCGATCGACGTCGCATTCAAGACAAGATCGCAAAACTCTCTCGCGACTTGGTCGACCTTGCAAACAATCGCCGCGAGCAGGCAAAGGGTCGTTCGCGAAGTGGGCTTGGTGCAGTTGCGATTGTTGGATACACCAACGCAGGCAAGTCAACGTTGCTCAACCACCTCACCGACGCAGGCGTGTTGGTAGAAAACCGATTGTTTGCAACGCTCGATCCAACTACACGTCGACTCGCGCTACCTGGTGGTGAGCCAGTGCTCGTGAGTGACACGGTCGGTTTCGTGCGTCGCCTGCCGCACGGTCTGGTCGAGTCATTTAAGAGCACGCTCGAAGTTGCGGTGCTTGGCGACTTATTGATCCACGTTGTCGACTCGACAGCAGTCGACCCAGCAGGGCAGATTTTGGCAGTGCGCGAGGTGCTCACCGACATCGGTGCGGGCGACGTGCCAGAACTGCTGGTATTCAATAAGGCCGACATGGCGCCCGACGTTGCAGAACAATTGGTTGCGAGCCACCCAGGATCGGTTGGTATTTCGGCAGTTACTGGCGCAGGAATAGATGATTTATTGCGTACTATCGGAGATCGCATGCGGGCCATTTCCGTGGTGGTGGAATTGCTCATTCCATACGACCGCGGAGACATTGTTGCTTCGGTGCATCGAGAAGGAGAAGTGGTGTCAACAGCAAACGAAGAAAGCGGCATGCGTATTCGTGCGCGATTGGGTGATGCATCGACCGGTCGCTTGTCTCAATTTGTTGTTGATCAATCAGTCGATCAATCAGATGGTCGAACGGTGGTTGGATCATGACCAACAACTCACAAGGTTTTGTTCCACCTCCGTATCCATACGACCGCCTCGATGCGTTTAAGACCGTTGCCGCAAAACACGAAGGGGGAGTAATCGATCTCAGTATCGGTGACCCGTGTGATGCACCGTCGAGTGCTGTCATTGCCGCACTCTCGACATCGCACCTCGAGCGCGGTTACCCGCCGTCTATTGGCATCGAACCGTTGCGCGCTGCTGCACAATCATGGATACAGCGCAAGTTCGACATCGATATACCTTTAGCGCAAATTGCGGCGTGCGTTGGCAGCAAAGAATTCGTAGTCACTACGCCGCAGTGGATGAAGTTGCGCACACCATCGCGCGACACCGTGTTATTTCCTGCAGTGAGTTACCCAAGTTATGCAATGGGCGCGACATTGTCGGGTTGCAGGCCAGTGGCCGTTCCAATGACTGCAACTGGCGGACTCGATCTCACGAAGATCAGCCAAGACGATGCGAAACGCGCACTGATGATCTGGATGAATTCACCAAGCAATCCAACTGGTGCGCTCGATGACATGGGCGCAGTTGTGGCTTGGGGTCGCAAACACGACGTTCCGGTGTTTAGCGATGAGTGTTATGTCGAGTTCACGTGGCAGGGCAAGCCGCGAACTGTTCTCGAATATGGCACACAAGGTGTTGTTGCACTACATTCACTGTCGAAGCGCTCAAACCTTGCAGGTCTGCGCGTTGGTTTTTATGCAGGCGATGCCGACATTGTGCATTACCTCAAAGAAGTGCGTAAACACGTTGGCATGATGGTGCCGGGGCCCGCACAAGCCGCGGGTGTTGTGGCGCTCAATGATGATGCGAGTGTGAAGGTTCAGGCCAGTGTGTATCGCAAGCGCCTCGAGCGCACGGCGGAGGTGTTGAGCAAATGGTCGGGTCGCGCTATCGATTTGCCAGCAGGTGGTTTTTATTTGTGGTTTGATGCAACTGACGGCTGGGAATTTGCAGAGCGCCTCGCAACTGAGGGCGGGGCACTTGTGAGCCCAGGAGATTTCTATGGTGCTGGTGGATCAAACAATGTTCGTGTTGCGGTTGTGCAACCCGATGATCGCATTGAGCTGATGGCCCAACGTCTCGGCTAGAGGCGACGGAGCACGGTGACGAGTTTGCCGTAGACCGAGACTTCGTCGGTCTCAAACTTCATCGGCTTCATTGAAGAATTTGATGGCGTCAGTGTGATGGTGTTGCCGACTTTGGCAAAGGTCTTGATAGTTGCTTCGTCGCCAGGAATGCCAGCGACCACGATGTCGCCGTTGTCGGCAGTCGCTTGCTGACGACAGACCACAAAGTCTCCGTCCAAAATGCCGGCGTCGATCATCGAGTTGCCGCGCACGCGCAACATAAACAATTCGCCGTCACCAGTGAAGTCCATAGGTAGGGGAACGAGCTCTTCAACATTTTCTTGAGCCAGCACATTGACGCCTGCAGCAACATCACCAACGAGTGGCACGTGCTTCACAGGGCGACGCTCCATGGCAACACCGGAGGACGCTTCGTAGCGAACTTCGATGGCGCGTGGCTTCGTTGGATCGCGATGCAAATAGCCGAGTTTTTGAAGCGTGCCGAGGTGGTTGTGCACAGTGGCCGACGAACTGAGGCCAACGGCCTCGCCGATCTCGCGCACCGATGGCGGGTAGCCACGTTCGCGCATGTTCTTTTCGATGAAGTCGAGGATGCCGCGCTGGCGGTCGGTGAGCTGGGTGTGGGTGCTTGTGGGAAGGGAAGTCATGGCTCCATCGTACGGGTGTTCGCCCCCAGAGTCAAACACCTGTTCGGCGAACAAATGTTCGTATCATCCACAACTCCCGAACACCCGTTCGCTACAGTGGATTGTACGAGATTAAACACCCTCCAAACCCATATACACAAAGGACTTCATCATGGCACTAGCACTGAACCACCAAACAACGACTCGCCAGCATGTTCGCCCAGTGAGGCACCTGCATCTGGTACCAGAGCTCGACCCAACCCCGGTCGGCGCCTACCGTCCTTCCACTCGAGGGTCGGTTCGCCCAACAATTCGTCCTGCGGCTCGTCGCTCGGCCCAGCACCCATCTCTGGCTGGCGTTCCTACGGCGGCCACATATCAGCGCCGTCGCCTCGTGGTGTTAGTCGTAGCCATGCTGCTGTTAGGCGTTGTGGTGGCGGGTCTGATCGGTTTTACTGGCACATCGGCTCAAGCCGATCAAGCTGTGGCTGGTCAGTCAAGTGAGGCTCGCACAGTTATCGCACAACCAGGCGACACATTGTGGGCGATCGCGAAAAGGGTTGCCCCTCAAGCAAATATTGCAGATCTTGTTGATCAACTCGTGCGCATCAACGGCGATGCAATCGTTGCTGGTCAACTCGTTCGCATTCCATAATTCACTAAATATCCCAATTTTTATTGATGTATTTGGTGTAATGTGCCAGAAGTGCATTGTCCAAGTTGTTCGTTTGACGACACCAAGGTGATCGATTCGCGTCTCGCCGAAGAAGGCGGCGCGATTCGCCGGCGTCGTAGTTGCACACAATGTGGTTATCGATTTACGACCTACGAGCGCCTTGAAGAAGTGGCACTCTATGTTGTCAAGCGCGGTGGTGGCAAACAGCCCTTTGATCGACTCAAAATGATGGCCGGCATTCAGGCCGCTGTAAAGGGCAGGCCTGTCGGTGACGAGATGATTATGGAAATTGCCGAGCGGATCGAGGACGCGCTGCGCCTTGAGGGTGGAGACGTCACAAGCGATCAGGTTGGTCATGCAGTTCTCGAGCAATTGCGTTTGATCGACGAAGTTGCCTACATGCGTTTTGCGAGCGTCTACAAAAACTTTGACGATGCTGCAGACTTTAAGCGCGAACTTGCGTTACTTGAAAAGCACGCAAGTACTTCGCGCCCTTAGTTGCTGTTTCGCGTGTAGCGCAAAAACAAAAAGCCATCTTGTTCGAGAATATGCGACAACGTAAATCGCTTTAAGATTGGTGATGCTTCGCTGAGCAAGCGAGGTTCATTATTCGCTGCGATGTTTGGGCTGATGGTCAGATTGATTTCATCGATCAAGTCGGCTTGTGCCATCGACGCGTTAAGCCCTGGACCACCTTCAAGTTGAATGAAATTGCCCTCGAGTTGACACATCGCAGCGGCAAAATCCACCGAGCCACGGCCAGCGCGAATACAGGTGACTGCCGGGTTGGAAGGCTCTGGTGCATCTTCGGGAATGATGAGAAACCCAGCCCCGCTGGTGAAAAGCGGGGTAGTTAAGTCGAGGTTTCCTGTGCGCGAAACTACCCCCACGCGTAAGTCTTTTCGAGACGGTGGGCCGTAGTCGTCGATGCGCACGGTCGAAGAACCAACCACAATGACATCGGCCAACGAGCGCAGACCTACAAGGATTGAGCGGTCGGCGTCGCCCGAAAGGGCTCGCGAATTACTTTGCACAACTGTCGAGCCATCGAGACTCATGACCATGCACAAGCCGATCATTGGTCGACTTACTGGTCGGCTACCGACACTCGCCGTAATGCGCGATCGGGTAACGCCATACGACTCGCGCACCGAGGTTTCTGCTGTAGGTGCGGGAAAAATGCGTCTCACAGATGTTCAAGCCTATTGGTGACAGCGACTTTGTGTGGCACGATACAGGGATGTCAATTGTCGACCAAGAACGAGTCGTCTATCGAACGTGTCCGCTTTGTGAAGCAACGTGCGGTCTTGAAATCACGGTGAAAGGCGACAAAGTTTCGCGCATTCGTGGCGACCGCGATGACGTGTTGAGTCATGGGTTCATCTGCCCGAAGGGCAGCACGCTCAAACAATTGCATGAAGACCCAGATCGCTTGCGCAAACCGTTGATCAAACGAAACGGCGAGCATGTGGAAGTTTCGTGGCAAGAAGCGTGGGCCGAAGTTGAGCGTGGACTGATGGGTGTGATCAATACGCATGGCCGTGGATCGGTAGGCACATATGTTGGAAATCCAAATGCGCACAACCTTGCGCCTTTGTTGTACAACCGCGTGTGGATGCAAGCGATCGGAACACGACAACGCTTCAGTGCATCGTCTGTCGATCAACTTCCAAAACAAATTGCATCTGCATACATGTTTGGCACGGTCGCCTCTGTTGCGATTCCCGACCTGGATCGCACCGACTATGTGTTGATGCTCGGTGCAAACCCATACGCATCCAATGGAAGTCTGTGTACTGCTCCAGACTTTCCGGGTCGACTCGAAGCATTACGAGCGAGGGGCGGGAAGCTTGTCGTTGTTGATCCACGCCGAAGTAAGACGGCCCAAGAAGCAGATGAGTGGCTGGCTATTCGCCCCAATGGCGATGCGCTGTTGCTCGCTGCTCTTGCCAACACAATTTTTGCAAGTGGCAAAGCCGACGTAGGCGATCACGTGCGTTCGCATGTTGCCGGATTCGATGAGTTGCCCAAGGTGCTCGCACCGTTTACGCCGGAAGCAGTTGCACACGCCGTCGGCATTGATGCAACGACAATTCGACGGATTGCCGGCGAACTGTGCGATGCGCCGACTGCGCTTGTGTATGGACGAATAGGAACAACGACGGTCACTTTTGGCACAACGGCGTCTTGGCTGATTGATGTGATCAACACGATCACGGGCAATTTGGATAAAGCCGGCGGCGTGATGTTTCCCTTGCCTGCTGCTGGAAACTTAACGACGCGCGGCGAGTCGGGTAGGGGTAAGGGCTTTCGTATTGGGCACGGATATTCGCGTGTGCGTCAATCACCAGAAGCAATTGGTGAATATCCGGTGTCTGTCATGGCCGAAGAAATTTTGACGACTGGCGATGGCCAGATCAGGGCAATGGTCACGGTGGCGGGCAACCCAGTGTTGTCGACACCCAACGGCGCACAACTCGATAAAGCATTTGAGTCACTCGAATTTATGGTTGCTGTCGACATCTATCTCAATGAAACGACTCGGCATGCCAACGTCATTTTGCCACCACCGTCGCACCTCGAGCGCAGCCATTACGACATGGTGTTCACTGCATTTTCAATTCGCAACGTTGCCAATTTTTCTGAGGCTGTGTTTGAGCGCGAAGCCGACCAACCAGATGAGTGGCAGATCTTGGCAAAGCTTGCCGGCATCGCTCAGGGCGCGGGTTCCGATGTTGATCCTGTCGTAATTGATGACTATGTATACGGCTCACTGTTGAGCAATTTGTTGAAAGACAAGTCTTCGCCTCTTCATGGTCGAAGCGAAGAAGAGATTCGTGCGCTTGTTGACCAAACGCAACTCAGTGGTCCAGAGCGCATTCTCGACACACTGTTGCGCAGCGGCCCCTATGGCGATGCGTTTGGTGCAAACCCCAAGGGCATCAGTTTGCAAACGTTGCGCGACCAACCACACGGAGTCGATTTTGGCGCGCTCGAACCTCGCATTCCAGAAGTGTTGCGCACGCCGAGTGGAAAAGTAGAGCTTGCGCCGACAGAACTTGTTGCCGATGTGGAGCGTTTAGAAAAAGCGATGCACGATGTTGACACCGAGGGGTTGCTGCTCGTTGGCCGTCGTCATTTGCGCTCAAACAATTCGTGGATGCACAACATCTCCGTGCTGGTGAAGGGCAAACCACGCTGCACCTTGCAGATGCACCCGGGAGATGCGCAACGAGCAGGCATTGTCGACGGCGGGCGTGCTCGAATTACGAGCCGTGTGGGCAGTGTCGATGCAGTCGTCGAAGTCACGCAAGACATTCGCGAACGTGTAGTGAGCCTGCCGCATGGTTGGGGGCACGCAGTTCGCGGAACAAAGATGCGTGTTGCTGCCGAGCGAGCAGGGGTCAACTCCAATGTGTTGACTGACGAGGATCAGATGGATCCATTGTCGGGAACTTCGGTATTAAATGGCATACCAGTAACAGTTGCAGTGGTTATCCACTAACGAAATCGCTTGTCCACAATGCTGTCCACAGCACAATCCCCAGATAAAACCTGAAAATCACAGGGTTATCCACTTCCTCCACACAGGGCTCCTGCCATACAGTGCTGAGGCATCTAGCAATGGCGCAACGCAACACGGCAGCTGTGAGACCGCAAGGTTTTGAACCTGTGAATGACAGGTGTGACGTTGCTAGATGTTTTCTAATATTTCTTTTTGATGTCATTTTTCAATGAACACAAAACCGTTATAGATCAAGGAGAAAACGAGCAGTAATTTGCCCTCGAATTATTGGAGGGTAATTGACAGAGGGTAATTACAATGCTGTAATCATTCCCTACCAGTTGTGGGCAAATCTGCATTGGGGGCGGTTTAGCCACAACATCTAGTGGTCTTGAAAAAGACCCCAGATTCGGTGACTTTCTGCTCTGATTGGAAATTTGCCCAGAGCCCGTAGTTCATGAGAAATAAGAGTTTTAGGTCGTTTTATTCAACAATTGTTACGTACTAAAAATACAGAGAGAAGTGGTCAATATGTCAATCGCACCAGAGCGGCTCACCATCGGAATCAGTCGCAAGTTCACCTCCGAAGGTGTGCACCCATACGACCAAATGGTCTGGGAGAAGCGCGATGCGCGCATTAACAACTGGAAAGACGGAACAATCGCATTCGAGCAACTCGGTGTCGAGTTTCCAGTTGGTTGGTCGCTCAATGCAACAAACATCGTTACCCAAAAGTATTTCCGCGGCACACCGGGCACACCAGAGCGCGAGCATTCATTGCGCCAGGTCATCGACCGCGTAGCAAACACCATTGCCGACTGGGGCATCGAGGGTGGATACTTTGCAGACGCCGACGAGGCCGAGGCATTTCGCGACGAACTCAAGTTTATTTTGGTTACTCAGCGCGCAGCATTCAACTCGCCAGTGTGGTTCAACATCGGAGTACCAGGAGTGCCACAGCAAGCAAGTGCGTGCTTCATTCTCTCGACAGAAGACACCATGGACGGAATTCTTAACTGGTATCGCGAAGAAGGAATCATCTTCAAGGGTGGCTCTGGAGCAGGCATCAACTTGTCAAACATTCGTTCAAGTGTCGAGCACTTGAAGGGTGGCGGCACCGCATCTGGCCCAGTGAGCTTTATGCGCGGAGCAGACTCGTCGGCTGGCACCATTAAGTCGGGTGGCAAAACACGTCGCGCCGCAAAGATGGTGATCTTGAATGTGGATCACCCAGATATTGAAGAGTTCATCTGGTGCAAGACTCGCGAAGAGCAAAAGGCCCGTGCGTTGCGCGATGCTGGCTTCGACATGGATCTTGACGGCAAAGATTCGTTCTCTGTGCAATACCAGAATGCCAACAACTCGGTGCGCGTCACCGACGAGTTCATGCATGCTGTGAAAGAAGATCGCGACTGGACATACAAGGCTGTCAAGGATGGAGCGCCAGTGCGCTCGGTCAAGGCTCGCGACTTGTGGCGCCAGATTGCAACTGCCTCGTGGGAATGTGCAGACCCAGGTTTGCAGTTTGATACCACCATCAACAAGTGGCACACCGCCCATGCAACGGGTCGCATCAACGGATCCAACCCATGCAGCGAATACATGCACATCGACAACTCTGCTTGCAACTTGGCATCGATCAACTTGCTCAAGTACCTCGACAACACCGACACGTTCGATGTTGAGGGATACCGCCACACCATTGAAGTGATGTTTACGGCCCAAGAAATCTTGGTCGGCAACGCCGATTATCCAACAGAAAAGATCGGCGAGAACAGCCGCATCTTCCGTCAGTTGGGTCTCGGATACGCAAATATCGGAGCATTGTTAATGGCTCTTGGTATGCCATACGACTCGACAGGTGGTCGTGCGTGGGCTGCCGCTCTGACATCGATGATGACTGGCCACGCGTACGCCACAAGCGCGCGCATCGCAAGCCGCATGGGGCCTTTCTCGGGCTTTGCGGCCAACGAGCGCTACATGCTCAACGTGTTGCGCATGCACCGCGATGCGAATAACGAAATTGACAACATTGAGGTGGTGCAACAAGACCTCGTTGCTGCAGCAACCCACGCATGGGACTCTGCTGTTCGTGACGGCGAAGAGTATGGCGTGCGCAACAGCCAAGCAACAGTGCTTGCACCTACCGGCACCATTGGTTTGATGATGGACTGTGACACAACTGGTATTGAGCCAGACTTGGGTCTCGTCAAGTTCAAGAAGTTGGTGGGCGGTGGCAACATGTCGATCGTCAACCAGACAGTGCCTCGCGCACTCACCAACCTTGGCTACGAAGGCCCGGTTGTTGATCGCATCATCGCGTACATCGATGTCAACAAGACCATTGTTGGTTCACCAGACTTGAAAGTCGAGCACTTGCCAGTGTTTGCATGCTCGATGGGTGACAACACCATTCACTACGAAGGTCATGTGCGCATGATGGGCGCGGCTCAGCCGTTCTTGTCGGGTGCAATTTCAAAGACTGTCAACATGCCAGAAGAAGCAACCATCGAAGACATCGAGGCGTTGCACATGTTGTCGTGGGAACTCGGCATCAAGGCTGTTGCCATCTACCGCGACAACTGCAAAGTTGGCCAGCCACTTTCCACCGCCAAGAAAGACGGAGAAAAGGGAACTGCCGATGCAGCGGCTGCTGCAGGCCAGATGACCAACACGGTTGAGCGCATTGTTGAAAAGATCGTGCACCAGCCAATTCGTCAGAAGTTGCCCCGCTCACGCCGTGGTCGCACCTTTGAGTTCCGCGTTGCTGATTGCAAGGGCTTTGCAACCATCGGCGAATATGTCGACGGTCGTCCAGGCGAAGTGTTTCTCACTGTGTCAAAGCAGGGAAGCACATTGGCCGGCATCATGGATTCGTTTGCAAAGAGTGTCTCGTACGGTTTGCAGTACGGCGTTCCATTGCGAGCATTCATTGAGGCGTTCATCAACACACGCTTCGAGCCAGCGGGCATGACGGACGACTCCGACATTCGCATGGCATCGTCGATCATCGACTATCTCTTCCGTCGCTTGGCTGTCGAGTACCTATCGGTCGAAGAGCGCGCAGAGTTGGGTATCTACACTCGCGAAGAGCGCTTGCAGCCAACACTGCCAGGCGTTGAAGAGTCGGCAACTCATACCGATCAAGGCGTCGACGTGATCAGCGATCCGAAGACTGTTCCATCTGTGCAAGATCTTGTTGCCCAAATGGACTTTGCAGCACAACAACCACATGCGCAGGCAACACCAGCTAAAACTGGCGCGATCTGTTCATCATGTGGATCCGCCAATATGCAACGCGCTGGTGCGTGTTACGTGTGCGGTGACTGCGGTTCTTCGTCCGGCTGTTCCTGAGTGGTTTGCATCGAACTGCATGTCAGATAATTTCAGTTCGAAACGAGTCATAGAAAACCTACGCGTACTGGCTCAGCGCACCGGTGGACCAAATGGCGCACGGCGCTTGTGCTGGACCCCAGAGTGGTTGGAAGCTCGCGCGCTCTTGCGCGAGCAACTTTCCACATTGCCTCTCGAAGTCGAGCAGGATGAGGCTGGCAACTTGTGGGCCTATTTGCGCGGCGAGTCAAATGAAACAATCGTGATCGGTTCGCACCTCGACTCGGTGCCGAGCGGGGGTTGGCTCGATGGTGCGCTTGGCGTCATGGCTGGCCTTGAGGTGATGCGCGCTTTGTGCAATGGCCCAAAACCATCTCGCACGGTCGCGCTTGTCGACTGGGCCGACGAAGAGGGCGCTCGGTTTGGTCGCAGCCTGTTTGGCTCGGCTGCCGTTGCAGGCAGTCTCGATCTGGAAGTGCTTGCAGGCTTGAAAGACAAAAATAACGCAGGTCTTGTTGAGACTTTGGCCGAACATGGTGTGCACCTGAATGCATTGGAGCAATGCGAAAAGAAGCGCGACACCATCGCTGCATATCTCGAGCTACATATCGAACAAGGCCCAGTGCTCGAACAGATGAATCAGCCAATTGCGGTAGTGACGGGCACTGTGGGTATTGAGCGCAAACGATTTATTTTCAGTGGCCAAGCAGCACACGCAGGCACAATGCCGATGGTGATGCGCAAAGATTCGTTGCGTGCTGCCAGCAGATTTATTTTGGACGTGGCTGACATCGGTGTAGTGCACAATGGCGTGACCACAGTTGGCTCGATCAGCTGCAAGCCCGGTGTCGTCACTGCGGTTCCGGGCGAAACCATGGTCACTCTCGACATGCGCCACATTGACGCCACAAGTTTGAACAAGATGCTGACCGAATCGTTGGCATCGGCGACCAAGTGGGCCGAGCACGAGGGCTGTCAAGTCACAGTTGAACACATTTTTGCAATTGACCCCATGATCTTTGACCCAAAACTGATCGAGATGGTGCGCCAATCAATTGGTGAGGTTCACGACACGATTATCGAAATTCCGAGCGGTGCACTGCACGACGCATCAGAGATGGCGCGCAGTATTCCAACTGCGATGATCTTCACATCATCGACAAATGGCTTATCGCACACCAAAGAAGAAGACACGCCTGTTGAGCACCTCGAGATGGGCTGTGTTGCTTTTTGGTCGCTCGTCAATCGAGTAATTACGGGTTAATACGACACGGCATGCGCTTGATGCCGTTGATGAAGTTGCTCTGCAGGTAGGCAGGCTCTCCTGTGATTTGCAGGTTGGGCATACGCCTATAAATCTCATCAAACATCACGCCCAGTTCGCGGCGCGCCAAGTTTGCACCTAAACAAAAGTGGGGCCCGCCAGCGCCAAAGCCCACTTGGCCGGGTGCTGCTGCACGAGTGACATCAAAGATGTACGGATTTTCGTATACCTCTTCGTCGCGATTTGCCGAGTTGTACCACATCACAATTTTTTCGCCTTGTTTGATCTTGACGCCGCGAATTTCTGTGTCACGTGTGGCCGTGCGCCGGAAGTGAATGACGGGTGATGACCAGCGAACAATTTCTTCAACGGCGGTCTTGGTGTTGGCCTCGAAGTTGCCAAACCATTTGGCGCGCTCGTTTGGTAGGCGGGTGAGCTCGAGCATTCCATGACTGATGGCATTGCGAGTTGTTTCATTGCCTGCAACAACAAGAAGAATAAAAAAACTTCCGAACTCTTGTGGAGACATGCGCTCGCCATCAACTTCGGCGTGCATCATGATGCTTGTGAGGTCGTCTTGTGGCGTCTTCAACCGATCTTCACCGAGGGCTTGTGCATAGGCAAAAATTTCGAGCGCAACATTGATGAGATGTTCGAGAGAGCCGCCAAAGTCCGGATCGCCTGCACCAAGTATGACGTTTGTCCAATCCAGGATTTGTTTTTCGTCGCTTTGTGGAATGCCCATCATCTCGCAAATGATTTGTAGCGGAAACGGCGCAGCGATGTTTTCGACGAAATCAAATTCGGTGTCGCCAAACTTTTCGATCACAGTGTCCACAATGGTGTGCGCCTTGACCTTGACGTATTCTTCGATGCGTGCGATCTCTTTTGGCGTGAAGCCTTTTGACACAATGGTGCGAAGTCGCACGTGCTTTGGGTCGTCCATGCTGATCATTGAGCCAAAAAATTCGTTGAGTTCGATGGTCAGGTCGGGGATATTTGTGCCCTTGCCGCTCTGAAACAGATCGGGGTTGCGACTCGCATGCCAGATATCTTCATGTTTGGTAAGTGCCCAATATCCCGGTCCGACCGGAAAGTTCATCAACTCAATTTCGGGAAAGAACTTGACGGGGGCTTCTTTGCGCAATGTGGAGAATACGGATTCGCGGTGGTCTCGGGGCGCCTTCCATAATTCTGGATCCGACAGGTTGATGTGGTCGGGGTCAATGCGGGTCAGTTGGACTGGGCTCTGGGGCATTCCGAAATGGTACCGTTGCCTATCCATTTAGTCATCTCATCATTTATCTCTAGCCAAACGAAAGACACTCCATGACACAAGCAGTGATCGTTGCAACCGCCCGTAGCCCAATCGGTCGTGCCAATAAAGGAACTCTTATTGACTTGCGCCCAGACGAGATGGCCGCACAAATTGTGCGCGCACTCATGGCCAAAGTGCCACAAGTGAAGGGCTCAGACGTTGAGGACTTGATGCTCGGCATCGGTCAACCTGCTGGTGAAGGTGGATTCAATATTGGTCGCATGGTTGCGATCCTTGCCGGCCTCGACGATGTCCCTGGCGTGACGGTCAATCGTTATTGTTCATCGAGTTTGCAAACTATCCGCATGGCTGCACACGCGATCATGGCAGGCGAAGGAGATTGCTTCATCGCAGCAGGCGTTGAGACCGTGAGTCGTTATGCGAATGGTGCAAGCGACATGGCTCCAAACCCAATTTTTAAGGGACCAGGCGAGCGCACCAAGTTGCGCAGTGCCGGTGGTCAGCCAACGTGGACACCTGCTCAGGGATTGGCAGATGCATACATCTCGATGGGTCAGACCGCAGAAAACGTGCGCGAAATCGAAGGCGTCACTCGCGAAGAGATGGATGCTTTTGGTGCTCGCTCGCAACAACTTGCAGTGAAAAACCAAAACAACGGTTTCTTCGAGCGCGAAATTTCTCCGCTCACGTTGCCAAACGGCACTGTGGTGAGCAAGGACGATGGTCCACGCGACGGCACAACCGCCGAAGGTCTTGCAGCACTCAAGCCTGTGTTTCGTCCAGACGGACAAATCACTGCCGGCAACGCATGCCCGCTCAACGATGGTGCAGCAGCAGTCATGGTCATGAGTGACACAAGGGCAAAGCAACTTGGGCTCACTCCGCTTGCACGAATTGTTTCGTCAGGTGTGTCTGGTCTTAACCCAGAAATCATGGGCCTTGGCCCAATCGAGGCATGTCGTCAAGCACTCAAGCGTGCTGGCATGACCATTGACAACGTCGACCTCGTTGAGATCAACGAGGCATTTGCTGCACAAGTTATTCCTTCGGCAAAGCACCTTGGCATTTCAATGGACAAGCTCAATGTGCACGGTGGTGCGATTGCGCTCGGTCACCCCTTCGGTATGACCGGTGCTCGTATTATGACCACACTGATCAACGGCCTGCAGTCGACTAACAAGTCGGTTGGCATGGAGTCGATGTGTGTTGGTGGTGGCCAAGGTATGGCCATGATCATCGAACGCCTCAGCTGACAAGAGCGAGTTTTTCTTGGCGACCAAGTCGCCACAACATCACAGCAGCGAGCAGTGTCAGTGATGCCATCAGTAATGCAACCGCACCGAAGGCAATGATGCCTCCGTTGTGGCTGGCCCCACCGAAGTGTCCATAGATTGCCGGCGTTGTAAAAGCAAGCAGCATCGACATCAACAGACCCGACGCACCTGCAAGACCCTGTGCTGCAGATGCACGGCCAAGCGGGGCAGCGATCGCAACTGCTGCGGCCGTTGCCGGATACATCAATGCTTGAGCGATGCCTTCGAGCACGTTGAGCGCAACGACTGGCGGAAGCGTCTGGAAGAGTCCGTATCCACCAACTGCTGGAACGACAAAAATCATTGCGTACATGGCAACTTTTTGGGGATCATGGCGGTCGGCCAATCTGCCGCCATACGAAGCAAAAACGATAAACGGAATGGTGTATAAACCGAACGAGATGCCAACCATCATGTTGCCGCCACCCAAGTCGGTGAGGTAGCGATCCCACAGTGAGTCAAAGATTCCAACTGGTGCCTGAATTGCCATTGCCAGAAGTACGGCAATACGCACTTGCGGGTAACGCAACAGTTCGATACTGGCACGCTGCGAAGTTTCGTTGGTTGGCAATTCAGGAAACGATCGAAATGCAATCAGCAACAATGTGACGAGGCTGACGCCACCAAACACCAGAAATGTTGCCGAGATACCAATTGGGTCCAGCAACATTCCGCCAAACAATGGGCCAGCAACAAAGCCAAGCAGTTCAATACCTGCAAGCCTGCCCAAACGCTCGCCGCGTCGCTCTGGATCAACATGTGAAATGAGTGCACGCACGGCAGGCATGACAAGACCAAATGACGAGCCGATAACTGCGCGAGCAACAATGAATTGCGCAAGTGAAGTGCTGGTGGCCATGAGGATGGCACCGAGCGCACTGACCAACAGACCGAGCATGATCAGTCGCTTGGCATGCCCGCGATCGGCGAATGGGGCGATGAAGAGTTGCGCCAAAAATCCGCTCAGGAAACCGGCTCCAGAAATAAAACCAAGACTTGCGGTGGCGAATCCAAACTTGTCTTGGATGTCGCCGAGTGCTGCGAAGATCACGCTGTTAGCAGTTGCGATACCGAACGAACATGACATCAACAAAAAGGCATCTGCCTTGTGGTCGCGCAGATCGACTGTCATGAGCGATATTTCATGAGCGACATCTCATGAGCGACCCAGTTCGTTTAAAACAGAGTCTCCAAATTGCGGCCAGGCGTCGAGTGCCCAATCACCAAACTCGCGGTCGGAGAGCGCAAAGCACGCAACGTTTGCGACGGGGTCAATCCATAGAAAGGTTCCGGTGCCACCGAAGTGTCCAAAGGTCGACGCGCTATTGCGTGTCGCCATCCAGTGAGGCGATTTGGCGCCGTGTATTTCTGTGCCGAGGCCCCATGGGCACGGATCAAATCTGCCAACGCCTGGTACTACACCTTCGAGTTCGCCGAACTGTGGTGTCGATGCTTCGATATACGTACTTCGCGCAAGAAGCTTTGGTGTGCGCAGCTCGGCTGCAAATAGCGCGAGATCAGAAATCGTTGAGTGAATGTCTGCAGCAGGCGAGCCAAGCAGTTCGCTCGACGACATACCAAGTGGCGCAAACACCGACTCAAATACATATTCGTCAAACTCCATTCCTACCTTTGATGAAACATATGTTGCGAGCATTTCAAAACCCGTGTTTGAATAGACGCGTTTGCGACCTGGGCTAATGATTGGCGCACCGTTGTCAAAGCCGTAACCGCCTGCATGGGCGAGCAGGTGTCGAAGCGTGCAGCCCTCTTGACCAACTGTGTCGTCGAGCGAAACTGAGCCGTCTTCTACCGAGATAAGCGCGACCCATGCTGTCATCAACTTGCTGACCGATGCGAGCCGAAAGCGATGAGTGGTATCGCCATGGGTGTGTAGCGCACCAGTTTGGTCAATGACACCGGCTGCGACATTGCGCGCGCCCCAAGTATTTGTGAGCGCAAATGATTGCGCGAGAGTAGTGCCCATGGGCGCTACTTCTTGTCGCGAATCAGTTCTGTAACTCGGAATGCCAAGTCAAGTGATTGACGAGCATTCAGGCGTGGATCACACACGGTTTCGTAGCGCGTGTCTAAATCCTCGTTACTGACTGCTTCTGCACCACCGAGACATTCGGTGACATTTTCTCCGGTGAGCTCGATGTGAATGCCGCCTGGCCATGTGCCTTCTGCGCGGTGAGCAAGAACGAAACCGGTGATCTCGCGAATGATGTCGTCAAAGTGGCGGGTCTTGCGGCCATTCGGTGCAGTAAATGTGTTGGCGTGCATTGGGTCGCATGCCCACACAACTGGGTGTCCGGTGTCGCGCACTGCGCGAAGTAGTGGGCGCAGTGCATCGACCACGTGATCTGCACCCATGCGGGTGATCAATGTGAGTCTGCCTGGAATGCGCGAAGGGTTGAGCGTTTCACACAAGTTGAGCACGAAGTCGACATTGGTTTCTTTGCCGATTTTGCAACCGATTGGATTGCCCACGCCACGAAGAAACTCGATGTGTGCTCCGTCGAGTTGGCGTGTGCGTTCGCCGATCCACAGCATGTGAGCACTGCAGTCGTACCAACCGCCGGTTAATGAGTCTTGGCGGGTGAGTGCTTCTTCGTAGCCGAGAATGAGGGCTTCATGACTTGTGTAGACGTCGACTTGGTGCAGTGCGCTATTGGTTTCGGTATCAACACCGCACGCGCGCATAAAGGCAAGTGCTCGCTCGATCTCCCCAGCGACTTGCTCGTAGCGCTGGCCCTCGGCGCTTGTTGCCACAAACTCTTGGTTCCAAGCGTGCACTCGGTTGAGATCGGCAAAGCCACCCTTGGTGAAGGCGCGCAACAAGTTGAGCGTGCTGGCAGATTGGTGATAGGCCTGAATTAAACGATCTGGGTTTGGTCGACGAGCATCTTCATGGGCTGCTGGGTCGTTGACCATGTGGCCGCGAAACACTGGCAGATCGATGTTGCCAACTTTTTCGGTGTTGGCCGAGCGTGGTTTTGCAAACTGGCCAGCGATGCGACCCACCTTGACAACAGGAACACCCATCGAATAGGTGAGCATGACTGCCATCTGCAAGATGATGCGAAGTTTTTCGCGAATGTTGACTGCAGTGAACTCTTCAAAACTTTCCGCACAGTCGCCGGCCTGCAACAGAAATGCGTTACCGCTCGCAACTTGTCCTAATGCTGCTTGTAACGAACGAGCCTCACCCGCAAAAACGAGTGGAGGAAACGTGGAGATCTGCTTGAGTGCGCGCTCGAGGTCGCCCGAGTCTGGCCATTGAGGCTGTTGCACAGCGGGCATGCTCTGCCAAGATGAAGGTGTCCAGTTGCGTGTCATAGGGTTCAGTACTTTCAGTGTACGAACCTGTCGTGGTCAAACCCAGAGGGTTTTAGACGGTCAGGAAATCGCCAGAATCTTCGCGCAACGAGTCAACAGCACGGCTCACGAGTCGGCGTGCGGCTTCGGCAGTGACGCCGAGTTCTTCGCCAACCTGACGGAAGCTCTTGCGCTCGCCGTCGTGCATGCCGAAGCGTGCCTCGACTGCGTAACGGGCGCGCTCGTCAAGTGTGTTGAGCAGATTGTCGAGTAGATCGGTGTCGACCATCGACATCACGGCCTCTTCTGGGCTGATGTCGTCGTTTGGCACCAAGTCGCCGAGTGTTGCGTCGCCGTCGTCGCCAATGGTCTTGTCAAGCGAGACCGGGGTGGTGAGGCGGTGCAATTCGGCATTCATTGCATCGAGACCTTCAGCATCGCCAGAACCCTGACGAAGAGCTGCGCGCAATGTTGCCGAGCGATCACCAGGAATACGGATGAGGCTGGCCTTCTGGTCGAGCGCACGGCCGATGGCCTGACGGATCCAGAACGTTGCGTAGGTGGAGAACTTGAAACCGCGGCGCCAGTCAAACTTGTCAACGGCGTGCTCGAGGCCTAGGTTGCCCTCTTGGATGAGGTCGAGCAAGTCCATGCCCTGTGGCAATGGGTAACGACGGGCAATTGAGACGACCAGTCGGAGGTTGGAGCGGATGAAGTGATCTTTGGCCTTGGCCGCACCACGAAGGTCGGCGCGCAATGCTGCACCGCGCTCGCCCTTTTTCATCGCCGTGGCCGCATCGCGACCCTTTTCGATGGCTTTGGATAGGTTGCGCTCATCCTCGGCGTTGAGGAGGGCGACTTTGCCTATTTCGTTGAGATAGAGACCGATTGCGTCAGACATGGTGGGGGGACCGTTTCGATTGTGTGGGGGGTTTATGGGGGGATTCACTACATTAGTTCATCGGCAGGTTTTGCGCTAGGGGTAAATTGAAATTTCTTTTAATTCTTAAACACTTATGTTTATTGGGTTTGGAGCGAATTGGCACTGCTTTCAAACTCGGCGACTGTGGCAAAAGTTCGGAGCCGAGGTAGAAGCAGATCTTTCTAGACTGACAGGCGTGTCACAGCCCAAGTATCAGAGAATTGGATTGTTTGGAGGCACTTTCGACCCGCCTCACGTAGGTCATCTAGTGACCGCAATCAATGTTCGCCATGCACTCGATTTGGATGTGGTGATCTTGATGGTCTCGCATGACCCGTGGCAAAAGTCGAGTATTCGTGATGTGTCCTTGGCTGTTGATCGGTTTGCATTAGTGCAAGCGGCGGTGAGCGATGTTGAAGGACTTGAAGCGGGACGTGATGAGATCGATCGCGGTGGTCCAAGTTTTACTGCCGACACGTTGCACAGCCTCGCGCACACATACCCTGGTGCAAAGTTGTTCACCATTGTCGGAGATGATGCTGCAGCAAGCCTGCCGAGTTGGGAACGAGTTGAACAAGTGATTTCACAATCACAATTGGTTGTTGTTGACCGACCAGGAGTGAGCGTTGAGTTGCCAAAACAGTTTGAGTGGCTTCGAGTTGAGTCGCCGCGACTCGAAGTGAGTAGCACCGACTTGCGTTTACGGTTTGCCGACGGTCGTCCAACCGACTATCTCGTGACAACTGCGGTACTGAATGAGATTCAGATTCGTGGCATGTATGGATCAGGTGCGAGAATTATTCATTCATGACCGCAATACCTTCTCGACAACGAAACAGAATGCTTGCGGCGCTTGCGTGTGGCATTGCTTCGGCATGTCTATTGCCAATTGGTGGCGTTATCGCTGCAAGGTCGCTACTCAATTCGTCAGGTGGCAAGAGGGTTGACGACAGTGGAGCATTGCTCATACCTGCAACTCCTGCTGCGTTGCTTGCCACTGTCAACGACGTCAATCAAGTCACTTCGCTCACTGCATTTGTGCTTGCGCCAAGCGGCATCGGTGGCACCATCATTTCGCTCCCGGTTGGTACTCGCGCAGAAACTATTGGTGGACAGGCGCCACATCGAGTTGGCGACACATACCCTCTGGCCGGCATTGAAGGCATGCTGCTCGAAGTTGAAGGTTCTCTCGATGTCACATTTAGCGTGGTCGGCGCAATAGTTCGCAATGACCTGGCTGGCGTACTCAACGTGTTGCCACCAATCCCCGTCAATTTTGAGACACCAGTTGTGAATACGGCAATGGTGATGCCTGACCCAACAACTACCACGACGATCAAGTCACGCAGTTCCAGATCGACAGAGACAACTCTTCCACCACAACCAACTGCAGTTGACACCGAAATGTTCCCTGCAGGGGAACAGACATTGACTGGCGATCAAGCGGCTTTGTTGTTGTATACACAGAAATCGGGAGAGCCAGAATTTGATCGGCTTGCTCACATCAAAGCAATGTGGAATGGAGTTGCGACCGCAGTTGGCACTGGGTTGAGCTCAGAAGTTGCGCAATTTGATGCAGCACTTGTAGGGGTTGAAACTCCCAATGAAATCGGAGCATTCATGCGCCGAATGTTCGGTGGACCAATACAGGTTTGGCAATTGAGTGCACAGCCACTTGTGGGTGAGGACAATCCGCTTGGTGCTGACTTGTATGCGCTTGATCGCTTTGAGGTGTTGATGATCATGGCCAGTGTCGCGCCGAGTAGTTTGTCGATTGCTAATGACACACTTGCGGTGCAGGTTGACAACCCATTTAACGATGCCAATGTCACGCGAGCGATTGTTGAACGGCTGAGTTATCTCAATGTGACTGTGGCATTGATCAGAAATCTGCCTGCGCCTCCAGAGCAAAAGACTCAGATCAAGACTTCAGATATCACGAAGACTGAATTGCAAAAAATTGGAATCGAGTCAATCATTGGGCCAGTTGCTTACGGAAAACTGAAGCAACCTGTGCAGGGCATAGGCGCACAAATAATTCTTGGTCAAGATTTTGTTGACTTCTTGGCATCGGCGCCGGCGCTGCCACCAACGACCGTGGCTACCGATGGTTGAGAAAAAGCCGGTAGCCAAGAAAGCCGTAGCGAAGAAAGCCGTAGCGAAGAAAGCCGTAGCGAAGAAAGCAGTAGCGAAGAAAGCAGGGGCAAAGCCAGAGGTTTCGGCAGCATTGCAGCTTGCTCGAGTGGCAGCCGGTGCCGCAGACGAGAAGCAGGGAACTGATATCACGGTGCTGGATGTGGGTGACGTGCTGGCCATCACCGAATTATTTGTGGTTGCGACTGCGAGCAACTCGCGTCAAGTAGGCGCAATTCAGAGCGAGGTGAGCCATAAAGTGCGCGAAAAACTTGGTCGGTCACCTTTGCGCAGCGAGGGCACGGTTGAGCAGCAGTGGGTGCTCATCGACTACGGCGATGTTGTCGTCCACATTTTTGCTCAAGAGGCACGCGACTTCTATGAGATTGAGCGCTTGTACAGCGATGTGCCTGTGGTGAGTTGGAGCCTCGGCGACTAAGTTCGTAAGCATGAACGCAACTACAAACGCAGCAATAAACACCGCCAATTTTGGCTTGACCGGTTTACGTGCGCTTGTCACTGGAGGCGGCTCTGGTATTGGTAGAGCGATTGCCGATGCCATGATCAATGCTGGGGCAACAGTGGTGGTGTGCGACGTCAATGATTCGACAAAACCTAACTACATCTGCGATGTCTCAAAGACAAGTGAAGTGGAAGCAATGTTTGCGGCAATCGAACGCGACCTTGGCGGTCTCGACATCTTGGTCAACAATGTTGGAGTGCCTGGCCCAACTGCTCGAGTTGATGAAATGGATCCAGATGCTTACGACGAATGTGTGCGCATCAACCTTGGCGGCACGTTTCGTTGCACTCATGTCGCTGTGCCGATGTTGCTCAAGTCCAAAGGCTCGATCATCAACATCTCTACGAGCGCAGGAATTTATGGTTACCCACTTCGCTCGCCGTATGTTGCGGCAAAGTGGGGGATCATTGGGCTGACCAAATCGTGGGCAATGGAACTTGGCGAGTTTGGCGTGCGTGTCAATGCCATCTGCCCAGGGTCGGTAAGTGGCCCGCGTATGGATGGAGTGATTGAGCGTGAAGCCTTGGCAACTGGTGCGACAGCGAGCGATATTCGTACCGGTTATGAAAAACAAGTTTCACTGCAGACATTTGTCGATGCAAGCGATATCGCAGCTTCTGCAGTATTTTTGAGTTCACCGGCAGCCAGATTTATTACAGGACAAGTACTGCCGGTCGACGGCAATATCGAAACGATGAGGGCGTAGTCGCTAAACTTTGAATGAAGAAGGAGGAACGATGAGCATTCCTGAAGACAGTGCAGAAAAGAAAAAGATCCTCGATCTCAACGAAGATGGCAGAGTCTCACTTGGCGAAAGCTTGCGAGCCGAAGCAGGGTTGCTAGAAGAATTCACGAAGGCCCCTGCACGTAAGCGGGGAATCTGGGGCTGGATCAATCGCAGGAGTGGCAGGATTCTTGGCAGATTCGACAACGATTAGAGACGTCTGACAAATCGGCACTGCAGGCTGATTACCCTTATGGAGATTGGTTCTCGATACAAAAAGCCATTGCTCAACCGTTAGGCTCGTTGAGGAAATAGCGGGGCTATAGCTCAATTGGTAGAGCGCTTGCATGGCATGCAAGAGGTCAGGGGTTCAATTCCCCTTAGCTCCACAAGAACAAATTGGGGGGATAATGACACCACAGATTTTGGATGGATCTGTCACGCTTCGGGGGCTGAATAAGTCATATGGCGATCGTGTCGTTGTCAATAACGTGTCGCTCGACATTCATGCGGGCGAGTTCTTTTCGCTGTTAGGACCATCGGGATGTGGCAAGACGACCACACTTCGGATGATTGGCGGATTTGAGACACCCGATTCTGGTCGCGTACTCATAGATGACCGTGATGTCACTGACGATGAGCCAGAGGTGCGACCGCTTAATACCGTATTCCAAAACTACGCACTGTTTCCGCATCTCAATGTGTATGACAACGTTGCCTTTGGATTGCGCTTTGAGAAAGCGGGAAGTGTTTCGGTGCAGCCTGAAAAAGAACGCGTCATGCAGGCGCTCGACTTGGTGGCACTTGGATCATTTAGTGGCCGCAGAGTGCACCAACTTTCTGGTGGCGAGCAACAGCGAGTCGCTCTTGCGCGAGCCCTTGTGCTTGAGCCGAGCGTATTGCTGCTCGACGAACCGCTCGGTGCGTTGGACGCACAGTTGCGTGCACGTTTGCAAATCGAGCTTGCGACCTTGCAACGCCAGATCGGCATCACATTCATTTATGTAACACACGATCAACACGAAGCGTTTACCATGAGCGATCGCATTGGTGTGATGCGCGACGGGAAACTCATTCAGGTTGGTGCACCCCGGGAGATCTACGAGACGCCAGCCTCAATTGAGGTAGCGAGATTTATCGGCGCAGCCAATTTGATTCCTGGCAGAGTGATTGAACGCGGTGTGGTCTTAGTTGCTGGTGAACGATTTAGTGCACCAGATTCCGCACCGTTGGGCGATGGAACGATTCTGATCAGACCTGAGCGCATCAGGGTTGGCACTGGCACACATTCAGCGACAATTGAGCACGTCACTTTTGCGGGTTCTACCTTGCGTGTGGCCTTGAGTATCGGTGGAGTCACACTGGTGGCTGAAGTGCCAAACGATGAAACATCAATTGGGCTTCGTGATGGCGACCAAACAATGATCGACGTGTTGCCAGATGCCGTGCGAGTGTTGCCGGCGGCTCTTAAATAAAAGAATGTTGGCTAGGCGTCAGCCTGAGTGATATCTGAAAGTGCAGCGCGCAACCCACCTTTGTCTCCGTGGCGTTTGCGCCACAGGGACAAGCCAAACAAACCGCAGATCAAAACTGTAAATGAAGTAAGCACGAGCAGTGTTGCAAGTGCGTTGAGTGCCGGCGTGGCACCGCCTTTAACGGAAGAGTAAATGCGAAGAGGAACGGTTTCTGATTCGACGCCCGATGAAAGGAAACTCGTGATCACAAAGTCGTCAATAACGGTTGCAAAGACGACAACCAGGCTTGCCATGACCGATGGCCAGAGCATCGGCATCAGCACATAGCGCAGTGCCTGAAATCTAGTGGCGCCAAGATCGCGTGCTGCTTCTTCAAACCCGGAACCGATGGACACGAGTCGTGCGCGCACGATGACGACAACAGCCGAAATTGAAAACGTGACGTTGCCAAGCAACTGCGCGGGAAATCCGAGGGGTATTCCAGTGAAGAGGCGAGTGAACGTGAGGAGCAGGGCTGCACCCACAACAATTTCTGGAGTGATGAGGGGTATGGAGGTGAGGCCTTGCACTGCAGTAGCAGAACGCCCGCGCAGACGGTGAGCACCAACGGCAAGCGAGATGCCAATTGGTACAACGATGGCTACGGTCGTGACGGCAAGTATCAGTGAGTTGAAAATTGCGTGGCGCATCGATGCATCATGGAACACCGAAGCATTTGGGTCGCCAATCCACCAGCGCAGCGAAAAGCCCTGCCACACCGTGCGGCTACGACCATCATTAAATGAATATGCGACGGCAATGATCACTGGTACAAGGCTCCACGTGATGTAGCCCCAGATAATGACGGGCAAAAAAGAAATTCGACGGCGCGTCATTGTGTTCACTTGACGCGCTCCTTGGCATATCTTGCTGTTGAGCGCAGGTACCAACTGAGAGCAACCAACAGCAATGCCGACAGCATCATGACCAATACCGCGCCTCGCTGTGGTTGTTGGCTGTTGTTGATGTAGAAGTCAATTTGGTTACCAAGCATCTCGGTGCGTGGCGATCGCGAAAGAAGGTCATTGGTGTAGTAGTCGCCAAACATCGGTAGCGCAATCAGTATTGCTGCAGCAGCCATTCCGGCTTGAGCCATCGGAACTGTTACAAGCCGAAATGCTTGTCGCGAAGTAGCGCCCAAGTCGCGTGCGGCTTCAACGAGACGCCAATCGAGACGCTCAAGTGTTGCGTACATCGGCAAAATGAGAAATGGAACGTAGCCATACACCAAGCCAAAAATCACGGTGATTGGCGAACCATCCAGCCAGTTGTAGTGAATACCAAATATTCCCATGAATCTGCTGAACAGACCACTCGGACTGAGCAAATTGACCCAGGCCAACATGCGCATGAGATAGTTGACCCAAAATGGAACGATGACGAGAGTAAGTAGCAACAATTTGTGTTTTCCGGCATGGCGAGCAAGAAAATATGCAACAGGGAAGCCGACCGCAAATGAAATGATCATGGCGGCAATTACATACACAATGGTGCGTAAGAAAACTCCCTGCAACGGACCACTGATCGCACTCTGGAGCACTTCGTTAGCTTGTCCAAAATCCCATGCAAGGGGATTCCATTGTGGAATCGCATCGCGAAAAATTGGGTCAATGGTTCCGAAGGCAACACATGCAACGGCATAAAATGGAATACCAAAGAGTGCGAGCAGCCATGTTGCTCCGGGCGCAGCCAGTGCGGGCCAAATACGTGGCGAACGCTTCACCTGTTATCCAGCAGTGAATGCTGCCCACACGTCGAGCCACAGCGCGTCGGCGTCTGGGCTCAAGCTGACAAGGCGTTGTCCTGAATCATATTTTTCTGGTGTAACAAGCGAGTCTTTGAGCGATTCTGGAATCGTTCCACTCGAGAGCAACGTGTCGACGGTGATGGTCGAAAGCGCTGGCTGGTATCCAACGTAGGTTTGATTTTTGAGCGCAACATCGGTGTCGAGCAAGTAGTCGATGAATTTGTGAGCAAGAACTGGCACTTTCGATTCTTTGGGAACACACAAGAAGTCGTTGGCAGTAATCGTCTGCTCTGGATACCAAAAACCAAGAACTTCAGGTGAAACACCCTCTGGTAGGTATCCGAGTGCGGTGAGGATATCGCCCGACCAGGTGAAGGCGATGTCGCGGTTGCCCGCTGGCAGCTCTTGGTAGGAAAGGATGTCGACTTTTGGATTAGTGGAATCTCGTAGTCGAATAAGGTTTTCTTGTGCAGCCGACAAGATGTCTGCATCAATTGTATTGACGTCATTGTTGCCGGCTTGAAACATTGCGAGGCTGATGGTGTCGCGGTACGAGTCAAGTACTGCGAGCTTGCCCTTGTGTGCAGAGTCCCACATTGCGTCGTAACCATTGCCGCTTGTAAAGACTGAGCTGTCAATGCGATCGGTGCGGTAGGCAATTCCATTTGCATAGATCACATGAGCAACGGTGTATTGCGAATCAACGTCGTAGTACGGACTTTGCAGACCATCAATGAGGTTTGAGAAGTGAGGAATATACGACTTGTTGAGTGGCTGCAATAAGTCTGCTGCAACGAGTCGGGCAAGGGCAGTGTCAGTCATGCCGATAATCAAGTCTGGCTTGAGGGTTCCGTTACGAAGTTTGGCAACTGCAGCTTCTTCGGTGTCGTAGATGCTTGTTTTGACAGTTACACCAAAAAGTTTTTCGAAGTCTGCAATTACTTCGGGGTTGGTGTAGTCGGCCCAGTTGAGAATCTCGAGTGTTCCCTTTTCTTCGGCGAGTCCGTCTGCAATTGCTTCACCGTTGGTGGGCAGTTTTGTTGGGCTGGTAGGCGTGCCAATCACCAATTCTCCGGTCGACGTGGCACTTGTGCCACATGCGCTCAGTATTGATGGTGCGACAACGAGGCCGCCGGTGGTAATGACAAGGTTCCTGAGGAAGTCGCGTCTAAGCATGGGGTGTAACTTAGTCGCTATGAGCGCACTTGATAAAGAAATCAAAACCCAAGAGTCACTATTTTTGAGCCGTGTTCCACAGTCGCAAGCGCTACACGAGCGAGCGTCGCTGAGCATTCCTGGCGGGGTGACGTCAAGCTGGGCTAGTTCGCGTCCAGTGCCCGTATGGGTGAGCCACGGCGAAGGAGCCCATGTATGGGACGTGGATGGCAACAAGTACATCGACTTCCATGCCGGATATGGAGCCAACATCGTCGGGCATGCCAACCCAGCCATCGTGAGGGCGGTACAAGACCGCGTCACGAAGGGCACACACTTCGCCCAGCCAACGCCAGACTCGATCGTGGTTGCAGAAGAATTGGCGCGCAGATTTGGGTTACCGCAGTGGCGTTTTTGCAACTCTGGCACTGAAGCAACGATGGACGCAGTGCATCTCATGCGCACTCTCACAGGTCGCGACTTGATCGTTAAGGTCGAGGGCTCGTACAACGGGCATCACGATTCGGTTGCTATTTCAATCTTTCGCTCGGCAAAAGAACTTGGTCCTGCAGACAACCCATGGCGCACTCCAGGTGCAGGAATTCCTCAAGCCATCGCGGATTGCGTGCGCATTGTGCCACTCAATAATTTGGACGCTCTTGAGCGAGTGTTTGCCGAAAATCCTGGCCAAATTGCGGGAATGATCTTGGAACCGATCTTGATGGGTGCAGGCATCATCGTTCCTCAGTCGGGTTATCTCGAAGGCATTAAGAAGATCGTGCATCGACACGGTGCACTACTTGCATTTGACGAAGTCAAAACAGGGTTGGTGGTTCACCCCGGAGGAGTAACCGCCATGTACGGCGTTACACCAGACATCATTTGTCTTGCCAAAGCGCTTGGTGGTGGACTGCCGTGCGGGGCCGTGGGCGGAACAACCGAGGTGATGTCTGCGATTACCGATGGTCGATACAGCCAAGTAGGAACTTTTAACGGCAACCCTCTCACGATGGCTGCGGCACGCGCCGTGCTCACTGAAGTATTAACCGATGATGCCTATGCAAAGGCCAATGATGTCGGTGCATACATATTGGAACATTCACTCGCCACATTGCATGGATGTGGACAAGAAGCTCACGGATATCAGTTTGGGTTCAAGGTTTCAGTTGTGTACAGCAATGAGCCAGCGAAGAATTACCGCGACTTTCTCGAAGTCAATACCGGTGCAATGCACTTGCACTATTTGATGCAATTTAACGGCGGGGTATTTTTGGCACCATGGGGCAAGAGCGAGTCACTCACATTGTCGGTTTCTCATACGCGCAAGCACGGTGACGTGTTTTTGGAAAACCTTGCTCGTCTTGGCAAAGCTGTTGAATCGATGGGCGATCAACAGTCTGTCGAATTTGAAGTCGGCAGTTTTAACTAAAAGCAACTATTGATGAGTTATGTCTTGGCGGTACTGCTTGACAAACCGTTGCGCATATTTTTCCATCTCGGAGTGATATGCGCGCTTGAATGACTTTGAAGCAACACCGCGCTGCACGCGTTCCGATACGTCAATGTCTTGATGGTTGACGAGGTCGTTGAACTCGACTGCTGGCATGATGTCCATCAGAGGATTACCGATCGCTTCAGCGGGGAAGAGGTAATTGGTGATGATGGTGGTGTGGGTGGGTGAACGCGGAATATATGTGGTAATCGCGACCAACGTTGGGTTGACATCGATGAGCATGTTTGGATAGACGTAGGCACCAAATACCGAGTAGTCATCGAGGTCTTCCATAGATGCAATGAGAGGCAGGCCTTCATTTTGTTTGTATGACACCGCGGTCATTCCAGGGGCAAGGCTTACGCCGCTATCAAAACGGTCATTTTGAAAGTTGAAACCTTTTCCGTAAATAGGCACGATCTCGCAAAACTCGGGATGCACGACAGAGCAATGCAAGCACTCACAATAGTTTTCGACGAGCACCTTCCAATTGGCCTGAGCCTCGTCAACAGTGGTGTATGCCGTTTTGAGATTGCCGATCTCGAACCTGTCTAAGTCAAAAGGCTTGCTGTATAAATCTTCGAGCCAATCGTGCAACGACTCTTCGTCATTGCTGAGGCAGACGAACATGTTGCCCTGCCACTCATCGATGCGCACTTGGGTGAGTGAGATGCTGTCACGATCAAATGATTCTTTGTCGTGGTGAATTGCGCTGACGAGTTTTCCTTCAAGCGAATAACTCCACGCATGGTATGGGCATGTGATGGCAGCACCAAAGCCGCTCCCACTTTTGTCGCACAACTGTGAACCGCGGTGCTGACAAACGTTGTAGTACGCGCGCAGTTGGCCCTCACGGTTGCGCACGATGAGGATGCTCTCATCTCCAACTTCAACAACCAAACGATCGCCAACATGAGCGAGTTGATCGGCGCGACCTACGTTATTCCAGCGTTTTGCAAAGATCTCGTTCATTTCATGAGCAAAAATCGCTGGTGCTACATATTCATCACGCGTGAAGCTTTGGCGCAAACCTTGAATGTTGTTGTTGCTACTGACACTATTGCTTGACATATTGCGTACTGCTTTCGTGTTTGTTGTTTTGCACAATTACCAGTTGAGGCCGACCGGAACGTCTTCGTAATCGACAGTCCAGAGGCGGCCTCCGTTGAGATCTGATGCGTCGTAGCAGCGATAGCCAAGAAGTTGCTGTTGTTGCTTCGTAAATGTTTTGGCGCGATCTTCGGTGACGCCAAGGCAGCCAGCTTCTTCCGGGGTGAGCCATCCCAATACATACGACAAGTGCATGCCAAAACGCGCTTCACTCTCGGTCTTGTTTGCGCCAGCACTGTGCGATGTCTTTCCAAGGTAGATCATTCCGCTACCGGCTGGCATCACTGCTTGAGTGATTTCGTCTTCGGTGGCTTGACGAGAAAAATCGCTCCACAAGTGGCTGCCTGGTGCAACACGTGTGGCACCATTTTCGGCAGTGAAGTCAGACAGCGCAAACATGCAACTGACCTGGCAAGGGGGCGACTCTGGGCGACACATTGCTGGCCAGTCATCCGAGTCGCGGTGCATGTACTGCGGCGCGCCACCAGGCATCACGATCATCATTTGGCCGGTGTTCATCCAATAGGAAGCACACGATGGTTTCAGAAGTTCGTCTGCTACGGCGGTCAAGATTGGGTGCACCAATACTTCGTCGGCAAATGTTTGTGAGCGTTGGGCAAGGCGCGTGAAGCGTTTGGTTTGTTGACCCCAAAAATAATTGACGTTTTCGTTATTTGATTTTGGGCCTACTTGAGAAGTCTCGCTCTGTGGAGCGAGTTCTTTGAGCAGATCGGCCACAACTTGCGGTGTGAGCATATTGTGAACGATCACTCCGCCGTCTTGGGCGAGCACTGCAAGGATTTCGGTGAGCGAATTGAACTTTGTGTCAAGTTCCTGCAATGCGGGAGCTTGCCTCGTATTCATGTGTCAATTCTACTCACGCGATGTAATACTCAATTCATTGTGAATGACGAAACAACAATCGATGTGCAAGTCAATCAAGGCCAATGTTCATGGGCACAATTGGTTGAAATTGCACACATTGCCGAAAACAATAATTATCAAACATTGTGGGTTGCTGATCATTTATCGGGCCAAGGCATGAATGCCCCATCAATGCCAGAGTGCTTTACATTGCTTGGCGCATTGGCTGCAATCACGTCAACGATCAACATTGGGCCACTTGTTGCCAATGTTGGTAACAGACACCCAGGCGTGCTTGCAAGTGCTGCGGCCACGGTACAAAATATTTCTGGCGGACGGCTTGTGCTTGGGCTCGGTGCCGGAGCATCGCCAACGAGCACATTTGCTGCGGAGCAACGAGCGCTAGGTATCGCGCTTCCGGCCACGATGCGTGAGCGTCACGCGAGGCTTGAGCACACACTTGATGTGTTGGACGAAATGTGGTCGCCAAATCGTGACGAAAAATTTGCGACATTTGAAATGCCATGCAAGTTGCCACAAAGAATTCTCGGTGTG
>QYPH01000013.1 GCA_007279905.1 Actinomycetota bacterium
ATAGTGCTGGCGCCAATCTTCACGCCAAAGTGCTGTACGGGCGATCAACACACCACAAGGTTGAGGCGATTTTCAAATGCTTTGCGAGAGCAATGCGTTATGCATGTTCAACAGATTTGCGTCTCAAAGATCAACTGCCGAGCACCAAAGGTTTACTGTGATCTCAGTTGTTGACTATGGCGCAGGAAATTTGCGGTCGGTGGCAAATGTATTAGATGTTTTAAGCGTCGAATTCGAGTTGGTTGTAGACGCTGAGTCGATTTTAAACGCTACAAAAATTGTGTTGCCAGGAGTCGGACATTTTGGGCAGTTGGCAAACGCTCTGGACGAATTAAATATTCGGCAAGCTCTAATTAAGCAAATCGAAAATGGCGTGCCATATCTGGGTATTTGTCTCGGGATGCAGATTCTTTTTGCCGAAAGCGAAGAAGCACCCAATGCAAAAGGCTTAGGAATCTTGCCAGGCAGCGTGAGCAAGTTCGAGTTGTCTGATCGAAATGTTCATATGGGATGGAACACGCTTGAAGCGAAAGCGCAATCGAAATTATTTAAATCGTCTGACGATCGAGCCAGCGAAGGCGAACTTTTTGCTTATTATGCACATAGTTATTTTTGTCCAGTTGTTGACGAGACAGTGTTTACAACAAGTTACGGAGACCATTTCTCGGCTGTTATCGAGAAGTCAAATATTTTTGCAGTTCAATTTCATCCAGAGAAATCCGGCGATCTTGGTCGTCGTGTAATTCAGAATTTTGTGAGCATTTAAATGTTGGCTAAACGGATAATCGCGTGTCTTGATGTGGCTGATGGTCGTGTTGTGAAAGGCGTCAATTTTCTTGAACTTCGCGATGCCGGTGACCCAGTTGAACTAGCCGCTCGCTATAACTCGCAAGGTGTCGACGAACTTGTATTTCTTGATGTTGCAGCGACGAAAGAAAATCGAAACACAATGATTGATCTCGTTGCGCGAACTGCGCGCGAGGTTTTTATTCCATTAACTGTCGGTGGAGGAATTCGCAGCGTTGATGATGCACGAAAAGTGCTGCATGCTGGTGCCGACAAAGTCAGCATAAATAGTGCGGCAGTTTGGCGACCAGATTTGATCAGCGAACTGAGTCAAGAATTTGGTTCACAGGCGGTGGTATTAGCAATTGATGCACAGCGCAACAGTCAAATGTGGCAGGTGCATACAAAAGGCGGTCAACAGTCAGAGCAACTAGATGTTGTTGATTGGGCCGTGCTTGGCGAGAAACTTGGTGCGGGAGAGATTTTGTTGACATCAATGGACGCCGATGGAGTACAGCAAGGTTTTGATCAGTTGCTTACAAAAACAGTTCGCGATTCGGTACGAATACCAGTAATTGCTTCGGGTGGCGCAGGTAGACCAGAAGATTTCGCAAAAATTCTTGTCGACGCAGATGCGGCACTGGCCGCTTCGGTGTTTCACTATGGTGCGCTGACAATCAGCGATGTAAAAAAATGTGTTGCTCAAGCAGGATTCGCGGTTCGGTTATGACTAGCAGTCGCAAACCGATTGTTGTTCCGTGTATTGATATCCAAGACGGCAAAGTTGTTCAGTTGGTACAAGGTAAAACGAAAGCACTTGAAGGCCCAGACCCACTTGAAATGCTTGAACGGTTTGCAGGGTTTGAAGAGATTCAAGTAATTGATCTGGATGCCGCAATGGGTGTCGGCGACAACGCCAAAATCATTGAGATGTTGGCAAGTCGAGCCAAGTGTCGGGTTGGTGGTGGTGTGCGCACTGCCGCTCGTGCGCAACAACTTGTAGATCTTGGTGCGCACCGTGTAATCGTCGGCACTGCTGCTTTTTCTGAAGAATTTTTGAAGATTGTTTCACGAGTTGAAAAACAGAAAATAATAGTTGCACTTGACTCTAAATCTGGCAGGGTTGTCGTAGATGGCTGGGCGACGACGCTAAACACGACGGCACAAGAATCATTGGCTCAATTTTCGCAATTGTGCAGCGGTTTTTTGTGCACATATGTTGACAAAGAAGGAATGATGCAGGGCACTGACTTGGATTGGTTTGCGCAATTGCGGGCCGCAACAGATCTTAAGATCACTGCTGCGGGTGGGATCACAACTCTTGATGATGTTCGTACATTAATGGCGATGAAGATTGATGTAGCGATTGGCATGGCGATCTACACAGGTGGGCTATCACTTGCTGAGCTTTTGACGCTCAGTTCAAAATAGGTTTTGCGACCGCAAGATCTAACGCGGAATTGTCGACATCACGATGTCGATAATTTTTTGTGGTGCTCCGCTAAGAATTGGATAGATCTTTCCACGAAGCGGCAGGCAAACATGTCTACGATTTCGTTCTATCGCACGACGAACATTGCGTGCCACCCGTTCACGAGAAACCTCAGGCAATAATTGTAATTTTTGTAGTCGTTTAAACATTTTAAATGTTGCTTCAACTTGATACACACCGGTCAACATGTCTGTTGGAATCGGACCAATTTCAACTAATGTCATGCCTATTGGGGTGCCACGCAGTTCGTGGCGTAATACGCGATGGAAACCCGATAGCCCTGACTTTGAGGATGAATAGAGAGTCATACCAACAAATCCACCACTTGCAGCCAAAGAAGAGATATTAACAACGTGGCCAATTTGTCGTTGGCGCATACCAATCAGAACTTGACGAGTTAAATCAATTGGAGTGATTTGGTTAGTAACAATTACTTGGCGGATATCGTTGCTCGTTGCGTCTTGCAATAATCCGGTGTGGTCAACACCCGCATTATTGATAAGTACATCAATTGGTCCGTGTTCTGATTCAATTTTTTCAATCAACGACGAGACTGCGTTCAAATCAGACAAATCACAACAAACGCAGGCACCACCAATTGGGTTCATGGCTAGTTCTAATCGTTTGATATCACGGGCGACACCAATTATTTTTGCCCCTGCACGAGACAGTTCAATAGCTATCGCTTCGCCGATTCCGCGTGAAGCGCCAGTGACGAGAATGGTTTTATTTTTTAGATCCATACGTTTGAATCGTATACGGCTAGATATGTGCCATCATGCGCTCGTTGTAAATCTGATTGTGAGTCTGCAGTTCGTTGCTGGTGTCTGATTGCTGTAACACTCTTATGAGTGAATTCACCAATCCAAACTCATGGAATTCGACCAAGCGAACTTCTAGCGATACGACCGTTTCGGCTGTTGTGGATAAACAGTTTTCTGTTCATACTTGTGCAGAGTACCCAGCGTTTCGCATTTGTCTGGTTAGCACTTGAATTAGGCGCGAAGTCAGACATTAGTGGACTGATTCTGTTTGTCATGGGTATTCCGGTGTTATTAATTTCGCTACCGATAGGTGTGATGAGCGATCATATGAATCGTCGCACACTACTAATGGTTAGTCAGATCGGTGCGTTGGTAATCACAACTGTGGTTGCAGTGATGGTGACGACCGAGATCATGACAATCAACTGGGCGATCATCGGATCATTTATTGCTGGCATATTTATCGCAATCGGTTCGCCAGTGCGCTCGGCGATTGTTCCAACGGTCGTGCCGCGGGACAAACTTGTCGGCGCAATTGCGGTGAATACAATCGGCAACAATCTTGGACTAATGATTGGTCCTGCAACTGCGGGCCCGGCGATTGCGATTTGGGGGATTGAAGGCGCATTTTGGATTCAGGCACTATTGAATCTTTTTGGGTTTTTTGCATTGATCAAGTTGCAACTAATGGGTTTGTCGCAATCTGATGCAATTTGTCAAGCAATTCAGGATGCCGCGTTGCGACTGAGGGAGCCAAAGCGATTGGCCGCCGAAATGGCGAAGCTCGAAGCCGATCCGGTAGATCGAGCCGAAATGCTGGCAGTCATTAATTTCAAAGAGCGATAGTACAAATCTGTCCGGCGTGGTTGCAGGGGTGAGCAGACTTGGCTATGGTGGGAATCGCACGACAATTACAAGAAACTTCGCCCCTCTAACACGGTGAAGCGACTTTGTCGAGCGCTGGCAATCCAACTTCATTACACCCACGGAGGGTTCAGTTGTCGATACATCAGCGCTTACTTGAAACACCCCTAGATCAGTTGTTGCTTGATGCGCGCACAATTCGCGACGATCACTTTGGTAGCCGAGTCACGTATTCGCCAAAAGTGTTCATTCCGCTCACCATGTTGTGCCGCGACAAGTGTGGCTACTGCACATTTGCCCAGCCACCAGCGCGACTCGAAAATCCGTATTTGTCAGCCGATCAGGTTTTGGCAATCGCCAAGCAAGGCGCGAAGTCGGGTTGCCACGAAGCGCTCTTTACATTGGGTGAGCGTCCAGAGTTGCGTTACGACGTAGCCGCCGAATGGTTGAAAGCAAACGGCTTCGATTCAACCGTGCACTACTTGCACGACATGGCAGCACTCGTGCTCAAAGAAACTGGTTTGTTGCCGCATGCAAATGCTGGTGCGTTATATAAAGACGAGTTGGCAATGTTGCGCAGCGTTTCTCCTTCGCAGGGCATGATGATCGAATCGTTGCGTGACGACCTCGATTGTCATCGGGGTGCACCCGACAAAGTTCCACAACGCAGACTCGACACGCTTGAGTGGGCAGGCGAACTCAAGATTCCATTTACCACTGGCATCTTGGTAGGCATCGGCGAAACTCGAGAAGATCGCATAAGCGCGCTTGAAGCAATCGCCGCGTCACACGCGCGTCATGGGCACGTACAAGAAGTGATTGTGCAAAACTTCTTGCCAAAGCCGCGCACCGGCATGCAACACGAAGCACCATGCCCGCAAGACGAATACTTGTGGTCAATCGCCGCTGCGCGCATCATCTTGCCTCCAAGTATTCATCTGCAGGCTCCGCCAAACTTAAGTGACGACTTTGGCATTCTGCTCGACGCCGGTATCGATGATTGGGGCGGCGTTTCGCCGATCACGGCAGACCATGTCAACCCAGAGCGCCCGTGGCCAGCGCTCGACAAACTGCGCATCGTTACCGAAGAGCGCGGCAAAGCACTTGCGCCTCGTCTCACTATTTATCCAGAGTTTGCAATCAATCCAACGACGTGGGTTGATGTTGCGTTGCACTTCCCTATTCAAGATCGCAGCGATGCCGAGGGTTTGGGTCGCGACGATCCGGGTCAGATGTGGCCAGAAAAAGTGACGGCTGCCGATGTTGTGCAAGACGGTGCCGAAGTTATTTTGATTGGTCATCGCTCAACACAGTGGTATTCGGGAGCAAACAATCCGCCACCTTCGCTGATCGGAACGCAGCACGACGGCACACCGTTTGCCGAAGTTGATGTCGACCAATTGCGCGGACCAATCGCAGAAATATTGCGAGGTGTAGCACTTGGTCATCGCATTAACGAAGCCGAGATCGTCACACTCTTTAGTGCTCGTGGCAAAGAAGTGCGCGCTATCGCCAAAGTTGCCGACGACTTGCGCAAACAAGTTGTGGGCGATGCCATCACCTGGGTGCACAACCGCAACATCAACTACACCAACGTGTGCACATTTAAATGCAAGTTCTGCGGATTCTCTAAAGGCCCACTCTCGCTCAACTTGCGCGGCACCCCGTATTTGCTCACACTCGACGACATCGCCAATCGCGCACGCGAAGCATGGGACTTGGGAGCAACCGAAGTCACTTTGCAGGGTGGCATTCACCCCGATTTCGACGGTGACTACTACATCGATGTCACGAGAGCAGTGAAAGACGCAGTGCCAGAGATGCATGTGCATGGTTTCACGGCGCTCGAGGTGACCGAAGGTGCCAAGCGCCTTGGAGAGCCGCTCTTCAACTACATCATGCGACTCAAAGAAGCCGGTCTTGCATCACTCCCGGGCACCGCCGCCGAAATTTTGGACGATGATATTCGTGCAATCTTGTGCCCAGACAAGATCAACACCGAAGAGTGGCTTGAATGTCATCAAGTGGCCCACGAGGCTGGCCTGCAATCAAACGTCACCATCATGTTTGGATCCGTCGAACATCCCTTGAGTTGGGCCAAGCACATCGTGCGCACTCGCGCATTGCAGGCACAAACTGGTGGCTTCACCGAATTTGTTGGCCTGCCTTTCGTACACATGGCATCGCCCATCTACCTGCAGCACAAATCTCGTCGCGGACCAACATTTAGAGAAACACTGTTGATGCATGCGATTGCACGCATCGCCTACCACGGTCTGATCGACAACATTCAGGTGTCGTGGACAAAGATCGGTCCGATCGGTGCTGCGCAATTGTTGCAAGCAGGCTGCAACGACATGGGTGGCACATTAATGAACGAAAACATCTCGCGCGCTGCAGGCGCGAGCCATGGTCAGGGCATGACCGAAGATGCATTTCGCGCCATCACCGAACCGATTGGTCGCTCACTTTTGCAACGCAACACCACGTATGGTCGCCCCGACCGCGAGCCAGCTCGCGAAGGTGCTGTATTAACCAGCTGATTTCACAAAAACTATTTCATTGAAGCGCGTGCAGCTGCAACGTCTAGTTGTAACTGCGACTTGATTGCTTCTAAGCCTTCAAACTTGCGTTCACTGCGCAAAAAGTGTTCAAACGTCACCCGCACATGTTCGCCGTACAAGTCACCATCAAAGTCGAGCAGGTGGGCCTCGAGCAGCGAGTGGTCGGCGTGCTCAAAAAATGTCGGTCGACGACCAAGATTGATAGCGCATGCATGCACCGCACCATCTTCGCGCGTGAAATGACCGGCGTACACACCGTCGGCGGGCAAACACATTGCACTCGGCACTTCTACGTTGGCAGTTGGAAAACCAAGTGTGCGACCTCGCTTGTCGCCTGTTACGACAACGCCCCGAGCCTCAAATGGCCGACCCAACAAATTGGCTGCCACCTCCACTTGCCCACCAGCAAGCGCACGACGAATAGATGTTGAACTCACCGGCTCTTCAACTTCGTCTGGACGCTGAATCAATTTGACTGGCACTACTTCAAAATCAAATTGCTTGCCCAGTTCGCGCAACATCGCCACATTGCCACTGCGTCTAAAACCAAAATGAAAGTCTTCGCCAACGACGATCACTTGAGCATGCAATGCGTCTACAAGCACGCGTTGCACAAACTCTGCAGGGTCTTCCGACGATCGCTCCTTGTTGAATTTGACAACCAATGTTGCATCGATTCCAGTTTGTTGCAACAACTCGAGTTTCTGATCTATGTCGGTGAGAAGCTTTGGAGCAGACTCTGGTCGTACAACAGATGCTGGGTGTTTATCAAACGTGATCACAACACTGCGACAACCCAAGCGCTCGGCAGTTGTTTTCACCTGCGCGATAACAGCCTGATGTCCACGATGAACACCGTCATATGCGCCAATCGTCACGACCGAACGCATTGAGCTATCGCTCGGTTGAGTATCGCGGAGTACTTGCATGGCTTTTTACGCTAGTGCTTCGGCTAAAACGACAGTGGGTTTAGCCCGAGGACTCTCTACTTGACCTTGATTTTCGATCTTGTCTTCAAAAACGTCGTACACACCGAGCAAAATACCTTGCTCATCAACAATCGCCCACGGCGCATTTCCCTGCCATGCTTGCATGACTCGCCCATGACGCACCATGTCGGCAGTTGAGGCATCGACAACAACGTGTGTCATCGATCGCAACGCACTTATCGCA
>QYPH01000041.1 GCA_007279905.1 Actinomycetota bacterium
AATCACGCCACCGAGCCTAAAGGTTGAGCAACTTTGCTCAAGAGCGCAAAACTGGATACTTACAATCTCTTCACCTAATTGTAAGTTTTAAGCTGTAAACTTTATATGTGAAAAAGAGTCAATTTACCGCACCCAGCATGGGTCTTGTCATACCGATCAGCGGGTTTGACTCACGGTTCAACGAGCCGTACGAGCACTGGGCATTTCTTCCGCATCCTCTTCCGGATCACGTTGATCTCTCTAACCAGACGTGGACCGAAATCACTGCAGCATCACATTCACTCGGACGACTCGAGCAGGCTGCTCAACAACTTGACGACACAAGCATTTTGCAGCGTCCAATCTTGCGCAAAGAAGCACAGAGCACATCGGCATTGGAAGGAACATTTGCTCCAATCCACGACATCTTGCATAACGATCCGTTATCGAATCACAGTCAATCACCAGAAATATTTGAGGTTCTCAATTACGTCACCGCAGCTGAGTATGCATGTGCGTCCATTCGCGATCGTCCGCTCTCTCTGCAACTCATTCTCGAAACACATCGCTTATTGATCTCGGGTACACGCAGCGATGGCGCTGAAACCGGCAAGATTCGCAAACGCCAAGTCGTTATCGGACCACAGTCAATGAGAGTTGCCGATGCACGCTTTGTTCCGCCACCACCTGGCAACCAGCTCGATGACGGCATGCGCGCACTCATCAAGTGGATCAATACCGACTTGCCTTTGGTGCCGCCGTTAGTTGCTGTTGCACTTGCGCATTATCAATTTGAAACCCTGCATCCATTTAACGACGGCAATGGTCGTATCGGTCGATTGCTCATGGTCTTGCATTTACTGCGTCGCAAGGTATTGCGTGATCCCATTATTTCTATCTCGCCCTGGTTTGAGCGCTTTCGCGACGACTACCAAGACTCACTTCTCAAAGTGAGCCAAACAGGCGACATCGATCAGTGGGTCAATTTCTTTGCACGAGGAATTCGGTTTCAAGCCGACGATACGTTGCGAATCATTAACGAACTACTTATTTTGCGCGATCAATTTACTGCAGTATGCCGACTACACAATGTGCGAGGCGTTGCACTCGAGGTTGCCCAAAGCCTGATCACGCGACCAGTCATCACCCCAACGCTCGTGCAGGAATTGCATTCAATTAGTTATCCAGCAGCAAATGCGGCTACCTCTCGCCTCGAGCAGGTGGGGATCATCAAAGAATCGACTGGTGGGTCATATGGCCGTATCTTTACCGCCCAAGAAGTGATCGATATTCTCGAGAAATAGACCTCACCGCGCCGTTAGAGGTCGAGGTAGGTTCGAAGCGCCCTGTTGACCGCTTCTAATACTGCTGAGTCGAGCACTGCATAAAACCGCTTTATTCTGCTCTTATCAATAGTTTGAATTTGACCACAGTATGCAGTATTTGGAAGAGCATCAAGCACGCCCGCTGAAATCAATACGTTTTGGGGGAAAAGTTTTTTGGGGATGGTGTGGGTGATTGGAACAACCGTCACAACCGAACTGAACTGATTATTCAGATTTGTTGACACGACGAGTGCGGGCCGGATTCCTTGTTGTTCAGAACCTTGACTTCCACGGAGGTCGACAAAATAGACCTCACCGCGTTTTGGGTATGCGCTCATCGCGCGATCTGTCGTTAGTCGAGAAGTGCTACAGCTTCGGCGACGGCCTCGAAGGACAATTCTGCCCATTCCAATGCTGCGTCAGCCTGATCGAGACATCCTTCAATAAAAAGCATCTCTTCAGCTGTATATTTTTGTGCATCCACGGTGTTGACGATACCCGAATTGCGCATCGATGGGTGGAGTGCTCCTGGCCGAACAGTCGGAGATAGAGAAGGCTGTGTCTGGTTGCTCACATCCACAACGTATGGCAGGGGTGTTGTGCGGTAGTCGGGTGGTGGAGCCCGGAAGTAACGCAATTCGTCACCGTATGTCCGGTCTGCAGATGGATCCAGCCGTAGTCAGCAGTCGAATGGAACTAGCTAAGAAGTGAATCAGCTTCAAAGACAGCGTGCATTGCCTCTTCGGCTAGTTGCAAGGCTTCTTCGGCTTGCTCGAGGTAGCCCTCTATGAGCAAAGCTTCATCAAATTCAATTGTTTGTGCATCCACGGTGTTGACGATACCCGAATTGCGCATAGATGGGTATAACAGAGCCCGCAAGTAATGTTGTCCACATGGCTGCGAGCGCAAAACCCACGAAAAGCGACATCGCCCGCGCAGCACACCTTCGCGACACGCTCAATCAACACAACGAGCGTTATTTCACTCACGACTCACCAGATGTCAGTGATGCCGAATATGACGAACTCAAGCGTGAGCTCATTGCGCTTGAAGCAAAACATCCGAGCCTGATCGCTCTCGATTCGCCAACAGCCCAAATTGGTGCGACAACCCTCACCACGTTTGACCCGGTAACCCACCGTGCACCAATGACCAGTCTTGATAATGCAATGGATATCGATGAGTTGCGCGCATGGGGCGAGCGCGCTGCGAAGGGTCTGAACAACGCGCAGCCAATGCAACTGATCTGCGAACTCAAGATCGACGGCTTAGCGATGAGCATCCGCTATGAAAACGGAATTCTTGTGCAAGCCGCAACGCGTGGCGACGGCAAGGTGGGCGAAGACGTCACCGAAAACATCAAAACCATCTCGGTCATTCCCAAACAACTCACCGCACCAAAGGGCTCATCAATACCTCAGGTACTTGAAGTGCGCGGTGAGGTGTATATGCCCATCAACGCGTTTCAACAATTTAAAGCCGACAAAGAGCGCGAGAACGAACAGCGCATCAAGCAAGGCAAAAAGCCCGAGGCAGTGCCGGCCAACCCACGTAATGCTGGTGCTGGAAGTTTGCGTCAAAAAGATCCATCTGTTACCAAGTCGCGTAACCTCGCATTCTTCGCCTACCAACTTGGCGAAACGCAAGGCATGCCTGCGCTCACGAGTCATCACGACACGCTCAACTATCTCAAGCAACTTGGATTTCCTATTAACCCCGAGCGCAAGCTTGTCGACACATTTCAACAAGCCGAAGCATTTTGTGCCAACGCCGAAGCCAACCGCCACAACCTCGATTACGGGATCGACGGGGCAGTAGTCAAGCTCGATGACCTTGCTCAACGCGAGCAACTTGGCTTCACATCACGCGCACCACGCTGGGCAATCGCCGTCAAGTTTGCACCCGAAGAGCGCAACACCATCCTCAACGACATCCAGGTTTCTATTGGTCGCACTGGCCGCGCCACACCGTTTGCCGTGCTGCAACCCGTTGTTGTTGCCGGCTCCACCGTGGGCATGGCCACCCTGCACAACCGCGAGCAAGTGCAACTCAAAGACGTGCGCCCAGGCGACACCGTGGTGGTGCGCAAAGCAGGCGATGTCATTCCTGAGGTCGTTGGCCCAGTGCTCGACAAGCGTCCAAAGAATTCCAAGCCATGGAAGTTTCCCGATACGTGCCCATGTGATCTCAAGTCAACACTCGTGCAGATTGAGGGCGAGTCAGACACGCGTTGTGTAGAACCATCGTGTCCTTTTCAACGCGACCAACGCATCATTCACTTCGCTTCTCGCGGTGGCATGGACATCGAAGGTCTCGGAGAAAAGACCGTGTTTGCATTATCCGACTTGCAACTCATTCAAGACGTCGGCGATCTCTACAGCCTCACGCAAGAACAGTTATTACAGATCGAGGGCCTCGGAGAACTCAGTGCAACCAACTTGTTGCAAGCACTCGAAAAATCAAAATCAAAGCCGTTACCTAAGTTGCTCACCGCACTCGGCATCAAACACCTCGGCCCTGCAGCATCAGAGTCATTAGCTAAAACATTTGGCAACCTCGACAACATCGTGACAGCAACCGAAGAACAACTGAGCACCATCGATGGTGTCGGCCCATCAATCGCACAATCCATCATCAACTGGTGTAACCAAAAACAAAACAAGGCCATCATCACCAAACTCAAAAAAGCAGGCGTCGACTTTGGCAACGTGCAGGTATCGCAACTTGCACAAACACTCCTCGGCAAAGCCATCGTCGTCACGGGCAGCGTGGAGGGCTTCACGCGAGAAGAAGCCGAAGCAGCGATCAAAGATCGCGGTGGCAAATCGCCAGGCTCGGTAAGTGCCAAAACCTATTGCGTAGTCGTTGGCTCCGACCCAGGCGCTTCAAAAGTGACGAAGGCCAACGAACTCAAGATCCCAATAATTGACGCAGCAAAATTTCGGCAGTTGCTCGACTCAGGAACGATCTAGCGCCCCTTTAATATAAGAATTGTCAAAACGGTCAGCGTCCCGACGTAATGGATGCGCATATTGTTTCTTTCAATCGCCATTAGATCTCGAAAACTTTTGTCTATCTTTGCAAAAATCTCATTAAATGCCCGTAGCTGCTTTGTGGGATCAAAATCTGAATTCACGGAGTCGTTAGTTTTGTTGTTGAGCATGGGGCGAGCATTACACAGCCTGGGCTCTGGCTGTCAAGTACTAGACGGTTGGCGGAGCCCAATTGGTTGCAGGCCGTGGAGCAATTGCAGCCGGCTGCACCCGAGTCGTTGGATACTCATCCGTCATCAGAGCCATATAGGCACGAATTGACATTGAGTATCGAATGACTTTCAATAGAAAGTTAAACATTCCCTGTAAGTGACGCCCAGTAAACAGAATTGCAAACCACGACACCACTGCCACGAAGACTCCACAAAAAACCAAAAACATATACACAAAGAATGCTGGAATCACCAAAATAATGCGAAAGAAGTTAGACGCCCTGCTTGCATTTTCTTCATATTCAAATGAATAGCGAATAACGTCATCGGCCGTTGGTTCACCAAACGATGGCCACTTGTCATAGAGCAGCGCACCATATGACTCAACGCGAGCTGCATAACTCAACCACGAACTCTGTAATGTCCAGATGCTCTTGTTGCGCTTGCCAGTAAACAAAATAATGAACCATTGAACGACAGAAATGATTTGTGTCAAGTTGTCCCAAATGTTGAGCACTATCGCGTGGGGAATTACCAAAATCGCACGAAATGCAACCGTCATTCGATTGCGTTGTGGAGTGTTGATGATGTCAAGCGTTGGGCGGTTCATGGTACTGAGACTACAACTGGGCGAGTACGGGGTGGATCCAGTGACCCGGTTCAAGAGTCGACGTCAGCCACGCCACATAGTCACTCGGCAAGTCTTTGATCTTGGTGCCCTTGTGTTTGCCAAACGGCATCAAACTTTCGGGTGATGATTCTGACGCGAGCGTCAACAATTCATCAAGTGTCTTGTCTTCCTTTTTCGCAATAGCGCGCAACAATTCGAAGCACGCACCTGCATCAGCCAAGGCCCGGTGAGTTGGCTCAATCTCTACGGCAAACATGCTGGCCAATGTTGAGAGCCGATGATTCTCGGCAGTGGGGTAGAGAGCCTGCGCCAACCTCATCGTGCACAACGAAGTTGCCTTCTTGCAAAACGGAGCAAACATCGGCAAGTCAAACGCAGCATTGTGCGCCACCACCAACACGTGCTCATCGGCAAATTTGTCGGCGTGCTCGCCCTGCAAAAACTCTTCGAGCGTGGGCATCCCGGCCAGCATCTCGGACGAAATCCCATGCACCTTCTGAGCCCCAGGCTCTATGGGTATCTGCGGGTCAATCAACGAGGTCACCGATTGCGAGACCTTATATAAGGAGTCAAATTCGAGCCACGCAATCTCAACCGGACGATACCCAGGCTGCAGGCCCGTGGTCTCAAAGTCGAGCACGATCATTCGATCAAATGTCATTTGGTGAGTCTATGGAGTTGAGTAGTTGGCACTGTGTCACAGTCCAAGTAGATCTAGAGGGATGACTGCGACGCCATCTGGTCGCCGGTAAGCATCGCGCCCTGTTGTGACAACAACGGTATCGATGCAGTTGTCGCCAAGTTGCGCACGGAGCCAAATCAGATTTGATACATCATCATCAGTGACTACTGGCCCAATCTTTGCTTCCAACGCAAGCACTCCACCATCAGATTCAACGATGAAATCAACTTCATGCTGCCCACCTTTAGTTCGCAAGTGGTTAACAGTGGCATCACAACTTTGTGCATACGAACGAATTGACAACGCAACAAACGACTCAAACAGTCTGCCCAATAAGTTGCCGTCTTTCGCGGCAGCAGACGCTTGCTCAGTTGTTGAAATGAGATCAGATGCATTCCTTCTCAGCAGCCGTGCAGCAAGTGCAGGGTCGACAAGGTGATGCTTTGGTGCAGAATTCAGTGACCTCAAATGGTTCTTTGTGGGCAGCCATGCATCTAATGGATCAAATATTCGAAGGCTGGTGAGGAGCTCGGTATATTCGACAGTTGTTGTTTTTGCTGGTTTTTCATCGATTCCACTTGTAGCCGCGTTGCGGATCTTGTCCCATGAGGTCGTTGTTGCTGTTGATGCTGCGTATGCGCGCAACCATGCCTTCAGCGTTGCAGGCCTGCGCACTACAAATCCGACTTCTCTTATGTCATGGTCGACAATTCGGTCGATGTAACTGTCGAGTTGGCGAGTGAGTGCGCGGTCTGAAAGATGTCGCATGCCGGGGAAACCACCCGAGATAATCTCATGTACATACCGCGCTAATGTCATTTCTGAATGGCCTTCAATTTTGGTATTCGTTGACTGCAACAGCGACGAGAATGAAATTGCATCACTATTGGGGTAACGCTCAAATAGGCACAATGGTCTCATTCGAATAGTTGTGATTCGTCCAGCACCCGAGTGAGTAGTGCGGCCTGGTGCAGACCCTGTCAGGATAAATTGCCCTCCTACAGGTCTGTCATCAACTAGGCGACGAATCGTGTCCCACACTTGCGGAAGTAGTTGCCATTCATCAATAAGTACTGGCGATAAATCTTTGGCAATGATGTCTGGATTTGCAGCGATTAACGAACTATCAAGTCCAGTATCCAATCGTCGGACAGACGCACAACGTTGTAATGCTGTAGCTGTTTTGCCCACACCTTTGGCACCATCCAGGAGAATTGCGGGAAGCTGTTCAATCAAGTCATCAAGCTCGTTGTCCACTATGCGTCGGCCATAAACTGTTGAGTCAGGTGCCTGGATATTCACAAGTCAAACGCTACCATTTGTCGGTATCAAACGCTACTGTTTGTCGGTCACAAACGCTACTGTTTGTCGGCCATAGGTGCTCGAACATCTAGGCGGCGGCCAGTGTCGAAGGGCTCAAGAAGTAGGGCGAGCGCAGTTTGGAATCGGTGTGTGGCTCGATTAACCCGGTGGCCACAACCCGCTCGCCAGTCAAGTCTCGTGCGGCTTGCAGCACCGCATCAGTCGATCCGCTTCTGTCTACCCGCAGGAACAGCACAATGATTCCATCCTCAACTTCAATATGCATCTCTGCACGTCGCGTGTCTTCCATAAAGTCACTCAAGACTCCGGTCACTGACCACGTTGCATTACCTAGTTCATTACTCATTTGATATCTCCTTTGTTCGACCACATCGGTGGTGAGGTTCCTGCTTTTTCAAATAACTCTGGTTGGTGATACAACACGTTGTTCACTTCATATTTAGTGGTCTTGAGAGATCGTGCCAATTCTCGTGACGATTGGGGAGCCCTCAAACGCAGCTCCAATTGAATTTGCAACAACCGATCAATCGGATCGTGTTCGCCCCGTACCGGAACAGACACGACGTCATCGTCGGCCTCTTCATCGACCATCTCTAGTCCAAGAAGCTCACATACATCCTCATGAAATGAAGCAATGGTGTGGGAGAGATACTCCTTAGAAACCGAATTCCAGAAGAAGATCCGCCAAAACATCACCACTATAAAATTTCCATCATCGTCCACTTGCGGAGATTCAGTTGCTGGATTGTCGAATATGACAATCGGAGCAACGTGGGAGATATTCCACTTATTAGCGAAGGGGAGTGGATCCTCTAGGACCGTATGGTGTGCGGTCAGCACAATTGACCTAAAGAACGGCCCATCATCCCCAAGGTATATTTTCCAACCAAAATCATCATCGTCGACCTCAATGGTGACGAACTGGTTCTCATCCGTCTCAACCTGGGCAGGCAGGCCCAGCTCGTGCACGATCTCGGCTATCTCATCAGCGGTAAATGTTTCCATGTTGTCAGCCCCTCTTATTCATCTCTGTCGTTTTCATTCGGATCATTTCCACCTGCTTGGTCGAGTGCACTTCTTTGTTTCCACACATTGGC